>DAOUVF010000031.1 GCA_030667765.1 Bacteroides sp. | reverse complement strand
TTTTCCAGGATTATCGGGAGAATCCATATTTACTGTTTGCAGGAAAACCAGGAAGATATTCAGAAAAAGTATAATCATTTTAGAAGTTTAAATTATTGCTGATAAAATTCAGTCAGTTTTTTGAATTGGTAATCCCTGTTTGCTGATACCAAAAACTGCCATCTCTTTATAGTTGTTAAGCAGATCGGAAGTAAATTCTTCCTTGCTTACTAATAGAGAATCCCGATTTGTCCAGGAGGCATACAGCAAATGTTTATCTGAATGGGGACCCAGGTAGTGACCCTGTTTTCTTAGTTTCTTAATCAACTTTTTGTTTTCGGGAGAACGATAAAAATCACCTGTAAAGAAAAAATGTGCAGGCACTCCTTTTCTTTTTAAAACCCGGTTTATCCATTTTCCGCCATCGTTGAAATCACCGCCGGTAAACGTAAGGTAAATATTCTTTGCAGTAGTGTCTGAGCGTTCAAGTCCCCCGTACCTAAAGATGGCATGATTTAAAGAAGAAGTTTTACCGGGATCCTGCGCAGGAACCATAGATGCCATGAGGCATAAAAAAAAGTTAATATTATTTTTAAATACCAGTTCATATTCAGACCCCTGCAACACGTCTTTTATACTCTGCCAGTGCAGCATCCAACCGCTCATGGGCTGTAGTATCACCGGGCACATTATGTGATGGATGGATGAATAGTTTTACATTTCTGTCTGCAAGAATTTCAGCAACCGTTGTGATTGTCATCCATACAATACTAACATAGGCATGCGTAGAAAGAGGTCCGATTTTATCCTGATGATTTTTCAGATCCACGCTGGCATCTTGAAGGGGCACACAAGAATCGACAACAATATCCGCAATTTCAAAAATATTCTTTCCGCAGGAATGTCTTGATTTTTTACCCCTGGATTCTTCCGCTGAACCAAAAACCACTACAGACATTCCAAGTTCTTTTGATCTCAGAGCCACATCAATATTTACATTATTGATCCCGGTGTGTGAAAATAACCACATTGTATCACGCTTATCGAAATTATATCCTTTCATAATTTGATTTCCGTACCCCTCAACACGTTCCAGGAAAATAAATTGATGCACCCCCATGTCGCCTACGATATGGGTGAAAAATGACAGTGGTAATTCAATAATTGGATGAAATCCGACAAACCCACCAATTCTCGGGTACATTTCCTCAACGGGCAAAGTAGAATGCCCGCAACCAAAAGTGTGTACCCATCGTCCCGCTTCAATGGAATCAGCCATTACTGTGGCCGCTTTTGTAATGTTCTCTAATTGGGTTTCTTCAATCTTATCCGTAATACTTCTGGCATTCTTCAGCCATTTTTCTGCTAACATGATTCAAAGTTTATCAGGTTAATAATTTATTTGTTTCGGGTGACAATATTTGGAAGTTTTACTATGGCAATCAACAATAGAAAAAATGCACAAAACAATAATACCAATGGATATTTATCAATGCCAAACTTTTCGGCAATTATTCCCATCAGGTAATTCATAGAGGTATTACCAATAATTGCAATAAAAAACACAAAACCAAAAGCTGTGCCCCGGAGATTTATATACAATTCACCAGCATACCCTAAAATCACAGGAAATCCTGATGCAGTGCCAATACCCAGTAATACAAAGCAGGTAATCAACCAGAACCATGTATGCGATATTAGTAAGAGGAATATGCCTATAAAAATGACGCCAATAGAAAATTGTAAAACATGTAATGGTTTTATTCGACGGAGAAGGGATGACAGTACCAACCTTGTAAGAGTAAGGCTTAATATATATATACTTAATGCATAAAGGGCATCGGCTGAATTAATTGTATTTTCATTCTGGAGAAAAGTAGTGGTCCAATTGCTTATTATACTTTCTACTGCACTTTCAAAAAATAAAAACAAACCCAGTATTACAAGGTACTTATCTTTTATCATGAGCAATCCGGATTTTAGTGTAATTCCCTGCTTCTGTTTCGCCGGAGGATAAACAACGCTAGCAAAATAGATCATGGGCAGTATAATAGCTAAACCAGTATATTGTAATATTATCTCAAAAGTACAGGATGATGATAATACTGCAATCAGGATCGGTATGCCAAGTGCACCAATGCCATAAAATACACCTAACAAACTTAGGTTTGCACTCTTCTTTCCCGGTCCTTCTTCGCTGATATCAGCCACCAGGGAACTGGTTCCACCATTTAAAGCTCCCCCACCAAATCCAATTAAGAAAAAAGAGGCCTGCAAAGTAATTATGCTTGTAGCAAAAGCAATACCTTCGATGCCAGCTATTATGAGAATGGTACAGATAATGAATAGGTTCCGGTAACTATACCGATCAACAACAGGACCAAATACAAGAGAACCCAATAGTATTCCTGCAGGCAGAATGGAAGCCAGCGAACCTGCCTGAATCTTGTCTAAATTGAACTTTTCAATCACTGAGGGTAAAATGGAACCTAAAATGAAAAGTACAATTCCAAACAATAACATACCCAGGCATGCAGCTGTAAAAACAGACCTAAAACTATACTTTACTGTCATTTTTTCATGGATTTCAGGGAAAGAAATCCGGCACCATAAAGTCCTGCATCACTCCCCAATTTTGAAGGTTCAAATTTAACCTTGTCAATACTGACAGGTTGCGCCCATTTTTTTGCCTCCAGGTATATTTCATCAAGAAATTGAATCGCCGGACCGAAAACGCCACCCCCAAATATTATTTTTTCCGGATTAAAAATACTCACCAGGTTGGCACTTGCTTTACCCCAAAAACGAATGGATTGATGGATTACTTTTTTTGCAACAGGATTTCCTTCTTTAAAGGCTTCAAAAATATCGCTGGCCGTCATTTTTTCGACTGCCAGCTGATCAGAATCATTAAAGGAACCTGTTTCATGTGCATGAATATCCTTTGCTATTCTTGTGATCCCTGGCCCCGATGCGTGATATTCAAAACAACCGTATTTTTTGTATTCCGGTAAAAAAGAGTCTGTTAATGCCAGCCACCCTATGGATCCGGCAATGTCATTAGCGCCCCGTAAGAACTGGCCATCAATTAAAATCCCGGTCCCGATGCCAGTCCCTACAGCAAGAAAAATGGCGTGTTTACAACCTGTTGCAGAGCCTTTCCAGGTTTCTCCTAAAATATAACATGCCCTATCACTGTCTATTCTGATATCTATATTACCGAGTTTGTCATTAAGCTCTTCAAACAAAGGAAAATCATCCCATCCAGGAATATTAGGAGCCCAAACCCTGCCAGTTTGTAAATAGTAAATACCAGGCACTGCCACCCCGATGGTATTTATTTGCATATTGTTATTGGATGACCAATCAAGAAAAAATTGGATCAACTTGAAAATTTGTTCTTCAACCTGTTGCCCAATCATATTTTCCAGGTATAATACTTTCTTTGGCGAAACCATACCTTCAGAATTAAATATAGCTCCAGCTATTTTAGTCCCGCCTAAATCGATTCCCAAACCAACATTTTCTTGATTTTTGTCGCCTTGACACATATTATGATTTTGTTTTCACAATAAAAGCATGCATTTCTAAAATTAATAGAATTATTTGAACATTGGTTTTCATGCCTGAACCAAGCTTGATGGTGTTTTTTGGATTATCCAGCTGTGAATTTTGGAATAACTCATCTTAATCTCTTGAATTACTTCCTGTAATTGATTAAATTGTACAATCAAATTATTAGATCTCTAAGCGATGAGTAAAAAATTAGGAATACTGGTAATTCGCGGTTCTGGTGAATCAGGATTTAAAAAACAAGAAAAATTCTTAGGAAAAATATACAAGAGACTTGAAAATGAAGGTTTTCCGAGCGATCAGATACACCATGAAATGGTAGATTGGTATGGACCTTTACAGGTGCAGCAAGAAAGTGCCCTGGACAGGATGTATGCGGCCGGGATCAAATTAAGATCAAGGGCAACTCGCAGACTGATCGTTACCAACATCGGTGATTTAATTACTTATGGCGGGAAGCCAAATACACAAAGCACTGGGTATGAGGACACTCATAAACTGGTTCATAAGAGTGTGCTTGCCTTAAAAAATGAACTGGAAGAAAATGCACCACTTATCATCCTGGCTGCATCCATGGGCACTGAAATAATCAGCAATTACATCTGGGACAGGCAACATGCGACAAGCCCTGATCCTTTGGGCAGTTCACCATTCGAGAGATTTGAAACACTTACAGGCTTGTTTACGCTTGGAAATAACTTCCCAATTTTTGCAGCTGCCCATGATATTGATGCTATGGAGCCCATAACGTTTCCCCCTCCTAATCTGGCCCCAAATCTATTGGCCAAAGCGGTATGGGAAAACTATTATGATAAAAATGATTCCATGGGTTATCCTATCAAAGCGCTGAATTCAAAATACGCTGTCGCAAATGTTACGGATATCCAGATAAATGTTGGTAATCCGCTGACTTTTTGGAATTTATTTTCACATTTCGGGTATTGGAGATCCAGAAAGTTGGCCAAACGGATTGCTCACTATATTACAGATGTATTTGCAGCATGAAACCATCTATAAGAAAGATAATCTCAGGGATCATACCTATTAATGAGGAATACCTGGATGTATTTTTTTCAAAATTTAAAGTGGTAAGTTATAAAAAGGGTGATTATTTCGTCAAAGAAGGACAGATAAGCCGTTATCTCGGGTTCATCGTCAAAGGTTCTCTGATGTGTGTTTACAATAAAGACGGCAAGGAATATATTGATGAGTTTTCACTCGACAATGAATTCATCAGTGCCTATGCAAGTTTTATCACCGGGACCCCGGCTGATAAGGATATAATCTGTCTGGAGGATTGTGAGTTGTTGATCCTCAGTTACAGCAACCTGCAGGAGCTATACGCAATGGATCCTGTTTTTGAACGTACCGGGAGACTCATCGCTGAAATGCTTTTTATCAACTGGCAACAGCGGGTTAAATCGCTCCTGCTTGATGATGCGGAGACACGATACCTAAAACTGGCAGAAAACCGGCCCGATCTGATCCAGCGTGTTCCACAATACCTAGTTGCACAATATCTACGGGTAAGCCCCGAAACACTGAGCAGGATACGCAAGAATACTTCCCTTCAATAAGAAGTTCTTCATTTCTTGATCTAGATCAATGCAAGACCGTGATTCCTGGACTAGCTTTGATACGTCAAACTTTAATTCAAATGATCATGAGTAAAAAATATTTAGTGCTGGGTGCGACGGGTAGTGTGGGTTATGCATTTACACGTGAGTTGCTTAAGCAGGGGATAGAAACCGATATTCTTGTAAGGAACAGGGAAAAGGCTAAAAAACTGTTCCATAACAATCCCCTTTTAAATATCCATGTTGGTGATGTGCTTGATTCCGACATGTTAAAGGATATCAGTTCTGGAATGGATATAATCTTCCACGGGATCAATTATCCCTATAAATACTGGCATCAATTTATGATACCCGTTACATCTTTGGTGATCAAAGCCGCCAGGCAGAATAGATCCACGATACTTTTCCCTGGAAACATTTATGCCTTTGGCAATATTGGTGAGCCCATCAGGGAAGAGACCGTACCGGTGCCCAGCACTAAAAAGGAACAGTTGAGGTTCGAGTTAGAAAACATGCTTCAGGAAGCAGCAGATACCGGACAGTGCAGTGTTATAAACCTCCGCCTTCCTGATTTTTGGGGACCGAATGTCACTAACGGACTGATCAAGCCTCTTTTCGGAAATGCAGCCCAGGGAAAATCAATGACCTGGATGGTCCGGGCTGATGTTCCACACCAGTTTGTATATACACCGGATGCTGCAAGACTATTTTATATGCTTTCCGTTGAAGGCAATCTGCCTCCTTATTTTGTAATGAATTATGGGGGGAAGGTAGTACCGGGTGTTGCATCCCTGGCAAATGATATCAGCACGGAGGCAGGTTCTCCAAATAGGCTAAAACTATTATCTAAAACCACATTAAAAATGCTGGGATGGTTCTTGCCGGTTGTAAGGGAATTGAATGAAAATATATATCAATTTGAGAATTGCATCAAACTGGATGATGCTAAAATGCGGTTAAAATACCCGGAATTTGAGGAAACCCGTTTTGATTATGCACTCAGGGAAACGATAAACTGGTACAGGTCGGAAACTGATTGAAGAAATCAGCCACATAACAATTTTACACCAGCCATAGCCGCCACTTACCGATAAAACATACCAGAAGACCGATAAACGTTCGGATAGTTAATATAACCTTAGCATTTTTGCATCGTGACCTGGTTTATTATCATATCATCATTGATCGCTTTTCTGCTTTGGATATTGCTTGGGCCGGTAACCCTGTTCCTGAATACAGATACCAGCCGTTACCACCTGGTGCTGCCGGGGATATTCAAGGTGGTTGTGGTACCCTCTACAGAAATATTTCATATCAGGGGATGGATATTCTTCATTCCGTTTAGATTCAATCCTTTTCTGGCTAAAAGGGGGAAAAGTAAGGGAAAGCTTAAGAAACCAGGGAAAAAATGGAGACTAAAAAAGCTCCCGGAAGGCAAACAGATAATCAGCTATACGGTCCGTTCTATTCGGATCAGGAAATTGCTCCTGGATATTGATACAGATGATTTCATGCTGAATGCATGGCTGGTACCGGTTTTTTCAATGGTGAATTCCAGGGATATTCAGATGAAGGTGAATTTTGAGGGGACCTCATCCCTGCTTCTTGACCTGAGAACCCGGCTGGGTACCTTATTATGGATCGTGATTAAAATTAAATATAGATCGTTTATTAACCTTTAAAATTATATCAAAATGGAAATTAAAATTGAAGAATTACTTGACAAAGTATCAGAACATGTAAAAAGTCTTGCCAGTACGGAAACCGTATTGGGAGAAGAATTCAAGATCGGGGAATTTTCCTGCAGACCAGTTATCAAGGTAGGAACCGGATTTGGGAGTGGTGCCGGGACCGGCGATGATCCAAAAAGGAAGGTGAAAGGATCAGGTGGTGGAGCAGGTGCCGGTATCGGTATTGTTCCACTTGGATTTCTGACGGCCAGGGGAAAGGAAATATCCTTTATTCCGGTTGATAAAAAAACGGCCCTGACTACCCTTTTTGAAAAAGTGCCGGACCTGGTAGAAAAAATGGCTGAAATGAAAAACAAAGAAAAAGGGGAAAGTAAAAAAGAATAATTTTCATTATTGGCTGGTACCGGTTTCTCAAAGTAACAGGTTGATAATCATAAAGGATTGTTTTAACTTGTTGAAAAAAAAGCATGCAAAACCGCCGAAATTTTCTCAGGAACAGCCTGCTGGCAGTTACCGGTACCGGCCTGGCCCGCAACTCTTTCCAGGACTCTCTAACCAATTCGCTTGCCAGGGATGAGGAGAAAAAATTTGTTCACCGGACACTTGGTAAAACCGGCATAAAGCTACCGGTTATCAGTATGGGAACCGGTAACTGTGACAATCCCAACCTGGTCAGGGAAGCACTCGATCGGGGAGTGAAGCTGCTGGCCACCCATGAATATTATCTTAATGGGAATAATGAGAAAATGGTTGGACAAGTATTAAAGGACAGGCCAAGGGAATCTTGCATGATTTTAACCGGGACCGGCAAAGGGCTGGAAATTGATTTTAAGAATGGTAAGTTCAAACCGGAAACAAACATGGATACCTTCCTGGAAAGTGTTAACGGTTGCCTTGAGCGATTACAGGTCGATTATGTGGATATACTAAATGCTCCTTTCGCAGGCAGCCGGGAGGCTGTGTTTTTTGAACCTCTCCTGAAAGCCATGGAATCAATAAAAAAGCAAGGCAAGGCGAGATACATCGGGATTGCCTCCCATAATATCGAACATGAGGCTATTCGGGATACTGCCGATGCAGGTATTTATGACATGGTGACAATTGCATACAATTTCCGTAAGACAAATCAGCAGGAAATGAATGAGGCCATGCAATATGCTGCCGATAAAGGATTGGGTATCATAGGTATGAAAACCATGGCCGGGGTTTACTGGGACAAGGAGAAAAAACAACCCATCAATACCAGGGCTGCTTTGAAATGGGTTCTTCAGAATGAAAACATACATACAACGATCCCGGATTGCTCCAGCTTCGATGAACTTCACCAGGATCTTGAAATCATGGCTGATATGGGCTTGACAGACGAAGAGTTGAGAGACCTGGATCCACCCTCAGAAGATACCACCTCAGGATTGTATTGCCAGCAATGCAATAGATGTTTAGCCCAATGTCCTGAAAATATCGATATTCCGACCATGATGAGGAGCTATATGTATGCTTACGGATACCGAAACCTGAGCCTGGCCCGGCATACTATGGACAGGGCAGATCAACATGGTTTATCCTGCAAGGATTGCACGGAATGCAAGGTTACCTGTACAATGGGATTCGATGTTCGGGAAAAAATCCAGGATATATCCAGGATCATAGAAATCCCTGAGGACATGATCTATTTAACCTGAGCTAATTTCAACTTTCTTCGGTCAAGGATGCGAACCCGGGACTGGTGTCTTTACTCATTTATACCTAACTTTAGGGAGTATACCTTTAATGCTTATCCACCTTTAATGAAAATGAAGATGAGAACCTTAATGAAATTAACCTATGTTACAATCTTATTTGCAATATCAATTCTCCTGAATGGATGTGGGTCGGGGGACTGGCAGGTATTGTTTGACGGGGAAACATTTGATGGCTGGGAAGCATCAGAGAACAAAGAATCCTGGATTATCGAGGATGGAGCCTTTGTAACCAATGGCCCGCGTTCCCACCTGTTCTATACCGGGGACGTGTTGGATCATGATTTTAAGAACTTCGAATTTGTGGCAGATGTCAAAACACTGCCGGGTTCCAATTCAGGGATCTATATCCACACGGAATTCCAGGATGAAGGATGGCCGGCCCAGGGATACGAATGCCAGGTAATTAATTCCAGACCCGATCTACCGGAGGGCTCCTCCGGTGAGCATAAAATGACCGGGAGCATTTATGCAATTAGCAATTGCTGGAAATCACCGGTCCCCGATAATGAATGGTTCAATTACCGGATCGTGGTGCAGGGAAAGACCATTCAAACCTATATCAATGATCAATTGATTGCGGAATACACTGAGCCCGAAAATCCATACCGGCCGGAAAGTATCAGCGGCAGGCTATTGTCCTCCGGGACTTTCGCTTTTCAATGCCATGATCCCGGCAGCAAGGTGTATTATAAGAACATAAAAGTGAAGCCATTGCCAGATGATTTGCCCAGCCCGGGAAAGGCACTGGATGACCCGGAATTCGAGGCAAAAATTATTGATCAGGGTGCTGGTAATTTACCCCTGCTTGACCTGCATGTCCACCTGAAACAAGGATTAACCCTGGATGATGCTTTAAAAAATGCCCGGATGTATGGATACTCCTATGGTATTGCCGTCAATTGTGGACTGAAGATGGGATTTGAGACCGATGAGGAAGTGCTGAAATTCCTGGATAATTATGCCAGGCCGCCACATTCCTGGCTGGCTATGCAGGCAGAAGGACGGGAATGGCTCGAAATGTTTTCTGAAGAGGTAATTTCAAAGTTCGATTACGTATTTACCGATGCCATGACCTGGACAAATGACAATGGAAAACGGATGCGCCTCTGGATACCGGAAGAGACAGAGGTGGGAGATCCACAGAATTTCATGGACCAGCTGGTTGACAGGATTGAAAAGATCCTGACTGAACCCATTGATATTTATGTAAATCCAACCTACCTGCCCACAGAGATCAATGACAGATACGATGAATTATGGACCCCGGAGAGGATGGACAGGGTGATCAGGGCCCTGGTTGACAACCAGGTAGCCTTTGAGATCAACAATCGCCGCCGGATCCCGAGTCCAGCTTTTATTAAGCGTGCCAAAGAGGCAGGTGTGAAATTTACTTTCGGGACCAACAACGGCAGCGCCGGCGATCTGGGGAGGATGGACTATGCCATTGAAATGATCAGTGAATGCGGACTGATCCCAGCGGACATGTGGATGCCTGAATTATGAATATCAATACCACAATAACACTGAACAACGGAGTGAATATACCCATCATTGGATTGGGAGTATTCCAGAGCCCGGCCGGAGGAGTCACCAAGCAGGCCATTCTTGATTCCTTAGAGGCAGGATACAGGCATATCGATACAGCGAGGATCTATGGGAATGAAGTGGATGTTGGAAAGGCAGTGGCTGAAAGCAGGCTCCCAAGGGAAGATATCTTTGTTACAACCAAACTCTGGAATGCGGACCAGGGCTATGAATCAACTCTGGATGCCTGTGAGATCAGCCTGGGTAAAATGGGACTTGATTATGTGGATCTCTATCTGATGCACTGGCCTGTGGAAGGCCGCCGCCTGGAATCCTGGACAGCCATGGAAGAACTCCTTGACAAAGACAGATGCAGGTCCATCGGGGTTAGCAATTTCATGGTACATCACCTGGAAGAACTGCTTGAAAAGGCACATGTGGTTCCTGCGATAAACCAGATCGAGATGAGTCCTTATAATTTTCTTCAGCGGAAAGAAACCCTTGATCTCTGTCATTCAACAGGGATTGTAATCGAGGCTTATAGTCCCCTTACCAAAGGCAAGAAACTGAATGATCCCCGGCTGGTTGAACTGGCTGCAAAATATGGAAAAACAACTGCACAGCTGCTCATCCGCTGGGCCCTGGAGAAGCAATATGTGGTATTGCCCAAATCTGTAAATAAGGATCGTATCATCGAAAATGCAAATGTTTTCGATTTCACTATATCAGAAGGAGATATGGATACCCTGGATACATTCAATGAGGATCTGGCAACCGGTTGGGATCCCACCCATACACCATAGCTATCTCCCGATATTATCAGGCAATCCTTTATAATGCCGAAATCCTTCCACTGCCTTGCCATCCCGGTAGTGAATCCTTTTACTGACGCGATCCCTGACCTGCTCGGCCTCTTCTGCAGACAGGTCAGGACCTTCATATTTGTACCAGCCAGAACTCCATTGGCTTACATACTGCGACATGGCTGTGATCTTTTTATCCTTGAAAGTTGAAATATCCACCCAGGTATTTTTATCATCTTCGGCAGAATCGAATAATAAATATTCCTCAATGGTATGGGCCTCCAATCCCTCCATGGTGATCTGTCCCTGAAAAAGCAAAGGCCACATTGCTGCCCGGGCGGCATCTGCAGCCAGGTAAGAAGCTGACCTGTGATCGGCCTTATGCCATCTTTGTTCCCCCTTGCCGGGATCAAAGGCGAACAATACATCCGGACGGACCTGGCGAATGAGGCGGACCAGTTTGGCTACCACCTCCTTCTTATTTTCGTATTCAAGCAAGCCGTCGTCATAGCCGAAATTGGTATAATGATCCAGGGGAATTCCCACTGCTGCCAGTGCCGCCTGTTCTTCCAGTTTGCGAATGTTTGCAAGGTCGACCATAGAGAGGTCCGGATCCTGTGTACCCACATTTCCGGTAGTAAGTATGGCAATATAAACTTCATTACCATTGGACTGTAACAGTCCCAGGGTACCCAGTGAATAAGCATCATCGTCGGGGTGAGCGCCAATCAGCAAAATGGTTTTTCCTGTCCATTCTTCAACCGGGACATCCGGCTGTGAAAAAGACAAGCATGGGATCATAATTAATAAAAGGAAAATCCGATAAGTTCTCATAATATGTTTTGTTTGTAAATCAAATTTAACTAAAAAACATCATTCATATCTCAGAGAGTCGGCTGGATTGGTATTGGCCGCTTTAAGGGTTTGGCTTATGACTGTAATCCAGGCCACTAAAAGGGCAATAATTGTGGAACTGATAAATATCCATATGGTAAGATCCATCCTGTAGGCAAATTCCTGCAACCAGTTATTCGCCCAAAACCAGGCGAGTACCCATGCTATTACGCTGGAAATCAATATCAGCCAGGTGAATTCCTTAACCATCAAGACAGACACTCCTGCCATGCTGGCCCCCATTGCTTTCCGGATCCCGATCTCCCTGGTTCTTTTTTCCGCAATAAAGGCTGCCAGTCCGAATAATCCAAGGATAGCAATAAAAATAGCCAGGGCTGCAAAGTATCTGAATATTTTAGCAAGCTTCTGGTCCGACTTGTACATCCGGTCAAAATTCTCATCCATAAAAGAATAGTTAAAAGGATATTGGGGAGATAGCTCCTTCCATTCCCGTTCAATATTTTTGAGCGCTCCTCCAATATCATCAGGAGAAATTCGGACATTGGCAAAATTGATCCAGTCTGATCCCCAGCCAAAAATGAGTGAACCAATGGGTTGCCTCAAGGACTTGTAATGGAAATCCTTCATGATACCTATGATCTCAAACTTCTTTACAGGGAATGCTGTGATATACCACTCGGGATGGTCAAACCATTTACCTACCAGGCTGTTCATGTCAAGTTCCTTTGCCAGGGCTTCATTGATCAGGCAGGTATTCAATTTATCTGTTTCCATTTCCCATGAAAAATTTCGCCCCTCGAGCAGTTCAATCCCTGTCAGATCGAGGTAATCCGGATCAATGGTATATACTACCGGGCTCACATGGACTCCATCCAGTGAAAAACCCTCATAATTATCCCCTGCACCAGGAGTGGTATATGAGTAAGAAATTTTTTTAATTTGCGGATAGGCAAGGAGATTCTCTTTAAAAATTTCCATTTTCTGTTTAAGCTCACTGTTAAGGGGTATGGTAACAATAAATTCCTTTTTGAACCCCAGGTCCTTATTCCCCAGGTAATTCAATTGCCTGTAGACGATAATGGTCCCGATAATCAGCACAATGGAAATGGTGAACTGGAAAACGATGAGGATTTTACGCATGAGGCTGCCTGATCTGCCATGTGTTTTTCCCCCCTTCAATACGCTGACAGGTTTAAATGCAGTCAGGTAAAAGGCGGGATAGATCCCGGCAATTACCCCTACGGCAATGATGCCGGATAATATGATAAGCAGGTTGACGGGGTTTTCCAGATAAGCTATCCTCAAGTCGACACCCACAATGTTTTCAAACTCAGGGAAAACTGCATCAACAAGCAGCAGGCCAATCAAGGCGGCTATCATGCTTATTAACACTGATTCTGTCAGAAACTGAAGGATCAGTTTTGTCCTGTCAGAACCTACTACTTTTCGAATCCCTACTTCCATGGCCCTTCCCGATGCCCTGGCCGTTGAAAGATTAATGAAATTAACACAGGCGATCAGGATGATAAAAACGGCAATAATAATAAAGATATATACAAATTGTATATTGCCATGCCTGGTGCCGGAATCACGCACATCCCTGGCAAAGTATATATCCTTAACCCGACGAAGCTGTACTTTGAAAGCGTCTTCTTCCGCGACAGGTTCACCGTCCAGTTCTTCATATTTTTTATAGAAGAATGTTGTAAGTTTTTGATTTACAGTTTCAATATTGGCTTTCTCAATGATCTCGAAGTAAGTATTATACTGGAAGGTTTTGTAGGTATACAGATGTTCTTCCCCGTATAAGGCCCCAAGGGTAACAAAAGACATCAATATATCAAACTGGAGATGAAAATTCTGAGGATCCTGTATCACACCCGTCACACGGATATCCCTTCCTCTTGATGTTTTTAAAACTTTGCCCAGAGGATCCTCCTTATCGAATATCTTTAGGGCCAGGGTCTTTGTCAATACTGCTGTAAAAGGTTCTGTCAGAGCTGATGAAGGATCTCCTTGCAGCATTTCCATGTTAAAGAAATCAAACATATTGCTGTCCACCAGGGCCACAGAGGGTACAAAAACTCCAGCCTACCCACTGTTTCCTGCTTGTTGAGGAACTTATCATAACTTAATTCGTTCCCGAC
>DAOUVF010000326.1 GCA_030667765.1 Bacteroides sp. | reverse complement strand
GGGAAGGTATACTGAGGGATTGGGAGGGAGGAATCAATGATATACCCCTTGATCACTACAGAGTCTTGAAATTACCCGAAACAATTAAGAAGGGGGATGCCAGGTGGAAAAGCCAGGATCCTTTCCAGGTTAATTAAATAAATCCAAATGAAGCGAAACATTCTCTTAGCATTTTTCATCCTCCTGACAACCCTTACAGGTATTACCCAGAAATTCAATCCGGAGAAAGAGGTATACCTGCTGGTTCGCGGGGATGATATCGGGTCTTCCCATGCTGCCAATGTTGGCTGTATTGAATCCTACCAGAACGGGATAATGCAGTCTGTTGAACTGATGCCTATGTGTGCATGGTTCCCGGAAGCCGTAAAAATGTTGAAAGAAAATCCCGGCCTTGATGTAGGGGTCCACCTGGCACTGACAAGTGAATGGGACAATATTAAATGGGGCCCCCTGACAAAAGCGCCGAGTATTTCAGATGAAGACGGGTACTTTTATCCCATGGTCAGGAAACGGAAAGACGCCCCACCAAATACATCCCTGCAGGAGGCAGATTGGGACATTGATGAAATAGAAAAAGAGCTGCGTACCCAGATTGAACTGGCACTGAAATATGTACCCTGGGCATCCCATGCAGGTGTTCATATGGGGGCAGCCGGATTGGATGAGGAGATGGGCGCTGTAGTATCCAGGCTCAAAAAGGAGTATGCTCTTGATATAGACATGGAACCTTATCATTTCAAACGATTTGACGGTTGGGGTGATGCCGGTACACTTACCGAAAGGATAACTAATTTTGCTGAGGCCCTTGAACAGCTCGAACCAGGATTCTATCTTTTCATTGATCATCCGGCGATCGACAGTCCGGAAATGAGGTCAATCTGGCATAAAGGATATGAAGATGTTGCCATAGACCGGGACTGGGTTACCAGGGTGTTTACGAGTGATAAAGTAAAGCAGGTCATCAAGAAGAAAGGCATCAACCTGATCAGTTACAAGGACCTTAAATAATCCAGACAATTATGAAACAAATGAAACGACGAAAGTTTATAAGCACAGCAGGTTTGGGCGCCTTTGGCGCCAGCATCACGCTGAATAATGTTTTGGCAAATAAACCAATCTTAAGCAGTATAAAAAAGTTAACAGCTGAAGATGTTAACAAATATCTGCGCTCCCTTATTGATGTAGCCGAACCATCAGTGGATAAGATCATTATCGGGGATCCCGAAACCCCGGTTAACAAGATCGGAACAGCATGGATGCCGTACTGGAAAACCTGCAAACAGGCTGTCAGCGAAGGTGTAAATGTGCTCATTGTTCATGAGCCCACCTTTTATGCCCACAGGGACCTGGAAGCAGCCGAATGGATCAATATTGAAAATCCTGGAACGGGACAGCAAAAGTACCTGGAGCTGCGGGATGAAAAAGCCAGGTGGATCCGGGAGAATGGACTAGTGATCATTCGTTGTCATGATGTCTGGGATAAAATTCCGGATATTGGCATACCCTATGCTTTCGGACAGGCCCTGGGTTTTTCCAACGATGAAATTATTCGCAGGGATACTTTTTATAATGTTTACAAAACCAAACCGGTATCTGCCATAGAGATGGCCAGGTCCATTGCCTCCCGGCTGAATATCGCAGGACAACCGGGTGTTGCATTTTACGGCGATGAGGATTATACGGTAAGATCTGTTGGGGTCGGAACAGGCTGTATCTGCAATCCAATGGAATTTATGCAACTTGAGCCTGATCTTTTCATTGCCATTGATGATACCGTAAGGACCTGGATACAGACAACCTATGCCGAAGATACCGGAAAACCACTTGTCGTTGTCAATCATGGGACATCGGAAGAATTCGGTATTAAACTGCTTGGCGATCACCTGGCGGAGGCATTCCAGAATTATGAAGTGAAACATTATATGCAGGGATGTACTTACAAATGGGTCACCGGATAAACACATCTGCACTGTTATTATTGGTCCTGTTGCCAGGTTGTATGGGACCGCCTCCCGATCAGGAAGTTTCTTTTCCTTCCTCCATTGATTTGCATGATTTGGCCAGGAAGGAATCAAGACTTTCAGTACATCCCGGGATACCTGGAAATAAACCATTCTGGAATACCCACGCTGAAAGGTTTATCTATGCCCCTTCATTTGATTTCCCTGAAACGGAATCAGCTGAGAATTACCGGTTTTCAATCCTCCGGGAAGGTAGTGCAGACACCCTGTCGTTTATCGCCGAAAAGCCATGGGCTCCGCTTTCCCCGGTGTGGGATAAAGTAAAAACAGGTTCGGTTCGGTTCGGCTGCAGGTGGAAGCATTGAATAAGGGCAAGGTGATCGCCATAACCGGCAAGCGTGTATTTTACCGCGCATCTCCCTACAGGGGGCCATATCATGCAGAGGATCAGGATTACAGTGAGAGTGCCGGAAAATTATTCAGGTATCTTTACCAGGCCCCCTATATCCAGTACTGGGAAAAACATGGCAAGCCAGATCCGGATTCTCGGAATGCGCAGGCAGGGCCCTGGAATGGATAGGGAAAAACCTGGTGAGGGACTTTAACTGGGAAGGGCAATTCGAGGACCAGAAACCGGCCGACAGGTATAAAAACCTTTCCAAAGGACAGGCCTGCAGTTATGCATCTCGCCTGCTCAATTCGGCTGATCAGGATTCATCCCTGATCAGTGAAGCCGAAGAACTGATCCGGTTTGCGGAAGATCAGTTTGTCATCTGGGAAGATCCGGTAGCGGGCGACTACTGGGGCATAAAGAGTGAAGACTGGATAACGCCCTTGATCTGGCAAACACCCTGCTTCATGTCCAGGATCCCGGCTCAGGACATTACCCCACATACCTGGTCACAAACCTGCTTGACCAGGAAGGATGGATCAATTGCATGGTATAAACAGCCATAAAAATTATGGAACTTGATGAGTTTCTTAATGAAATCAGTCCCGGTAAAGAAATATCATTAACCAAGCCTGATATATCAAAATAATGGATCTTTTTGGGAAAGGAATTGACCTTTTAAACTTGAAAACTCCTTAATATTAACTCTTGGGAACATTAACCTAAATCATATATATCATGAAAAGATTTTTACTATTCTTAACAGCCATATTATTATTCGGATCTGCAGGGTATTCACAAACCCCAACAACCAGTTTTGAGACTGATTTTTCCCCTGGTGCACCCACCGGGACCTGGTATGACTGGACGAATCCGCCACAGATGACCATTACCTATGAAAACGAGGAAATGAAAGTAGTTATTGACCGCAGCCTGATCAATAACTGGGACAGGCTGGCATTCTGGATAAATCCATTTGATATCGGCCCGAGTCCATTCTTCTCCATGAAGATTAAATCGGATCAGGCCATGCCATTTACGATAACATTCAAAGATACTTCCGATGCATTCATCGATTACAATGTTAATCTTACTGGTAATAATGAATGGGATGAAATTTTTCTCAATATTACCGATGATCTGGGAAATCTTAATTATACCATTCTGGCAGAGATGCAATTCAATCCCGATCCTGGAAATGCAGTACAGGCAACGCTTTTTATAGATGATGTAAAGATAGGTGACGCCGCAAAACCTGATCTCTCCCCTCCCACCATTAATCCGGTCAATAATCTGCTGGTGGATATTGATGCGGGACTCCAAACTGTTCAACTGGATGGCATTACAGCCGGCGGGGATGCGGGACAAAACATCTCCATTTCAGCTGTAAGTGATGATACTGAACTGATCCCTTCTGTAGCAGTAAACTATTCTTCTCCGGACACTACCGGTACATTGAGTTTTACGCCTGCTGCCGGGACAAAGGGCGAGGCAACCATTACAGTGACCGTAACTGATGACGGGATATTTGAGAACGAAACGGAAATATCTTTTAAGGTACTAGTCATGGAATATGGCGGAGATGGTTTTTCTGAGGATTTTGAAACGGCAGACATAGACTCAGCATGGGACCTCACCAATGCAGATTATTCAGTCAGCCAATCAGGTGGTATGCTGATTATCGATGCCCATAAAAATTCCGGTTGGGAGAGCTTTTCAAGAGAGCTGGATGGATTCTATGATTTTTCGGCCAACCCTTTCCTGAATCTGGATGTTAAGGGATCGAAACCTTTTTATCTCCATGTATATCTCATGGATGCGGAAGAAAATACAGCCATGAAGCAGGTCAGG
>DAOUVF010000273.1 GCA_030667765.1 Bacteroides sp. | reverse complement strand
TCAAATGGCAGAAATTGTTTTGCTGGAAGCCCTAGGAGATTATGTAAAGATCCATACCGGCGCGGGGATCATTACCACACATGATACCCTGAAAAACCTGGAGAAATCACTGCCTGGGGACCTGTTCATGAGGGTTCACCGGTCTTATATCATTGCCCTGGACAGGATCCGCTTTCTGGAAGGTAACAGGCTGCGGATCGGGGAACAGGATATTCCGCTGGGACAGTCCTACCGGGATAATTTACTTCAGTATATTCAAAGGAAAAGCGAGAACGGTGAAGGGTAAGCTTACCCAAGGTACTTCTGAAGTACCCTCTTCAGTTCTTCGATCTTGACAGGTTTTGACAGGTGTTCCGTACATCCGGCTTCCATCGATTTTTCCCGGTCATCTGCAAAAGCAAAGGCTGTCAGGGCGATTATGGGGATGTCCTGGTCGGTACTCCTGATCTTTTGGGTGGCCTGCAGCCCGTTCATCTCAGGCATCCTTATATCCATCAGTATCAGGTCGATATCATCATGCCCGGCATGAATGTCAACGGCCTGGTGGCCATTGCGGGCCCAGATCAGTTCTGCTCCTGTGGAGCGCAGGAGGGATTCCAGGAACATATAATTGGAGCTGTCGTCTTCAGCTATCAGGATCTTCTTTTTTGCCAGCTTAAGGTTATTCTGGTATCGTGGCCGGTCAAGCTTTGTTCCCGAAGGCAAAGGTTCGGTTGTTCGCTCCAGCGGTAGGGTGAAATAAAAATTAGCCCCCTGATCAGGTTTTGATTCCACGCCGATCTCACCTCCAAGCAATTCAACGATTTGTTTTGAAATGGTCAGTCCCAGCCCGGTTCCTCCATGTTTCCTGGTATAGGAATTATCTTCCTGCCGGAATCGTTCAAAGATCACTTTCTGGTTTTCAGGAGTGATCCCTATGCCACTGTCCTTTACATAAAACCGGACATGATCATCCATGAGATCGTACCCCAGTTCTATGTAGCCTTCATTTGTGAATTTCAAAGCGTTGCCAAGAAGGTTGTTGAATACCTGTCTTAAGCGGTTTTTATCTGACAGGATGGAATATTCAGCATCCTCCCTGATCCGGAATCTGACCTGGACCTCATCTTTCCCCTTGAGGGCCTTTTCTTTTTTAACCTGTTCGAAGATCTCAAGGATCATGTTGTTGATCCTGATATGGGTTTTGACCAGTTTCATATCCCCGGCTTCTATGCGGCTGATATCTATGAGGTCTGAAATGATATTCATCAGGTCATTGCCCTTGTCATTGATGAGCTTGATATATTCCTGCCTGTCCCCAGGTTGGATTCCCTCATGCTGAAGTAATTCTGAGAAACCCAGTATGGCATTCATCGGGGTACGGATCTCGTGTGACATATTGGCGAGAAAAGCCGATTTCAGCCGGTCGGATTCCTCAGCCTTCTCCTTGGCTTCCAGCAATTGTTGTTCTATGTTTTTTCTCTCTGTAATGTCGTCCTTTATGGCTATATAATGTGTGATCTGATCCAAATCGTTCCTGACAGGGGAAATGGATGCCATTTCCCAGTAGGTCGTACCATCCTTCCGCCTGTTGAGAAATTCCCCGCGCCACTCATTGCCGGTACGTATGGAATCCCATAACTCCTTGTAAAATTCCTTATCATGTTCACCCGATTTCATGATGCTCGGGTTCTGCCCGATGGCTTCCTCCTTTGTATATCCGGTCATTTCGGTGAACCTGGGATTTACATATTCAATTTTACCGTCAAGGTCCGTGATAACGATCGAGGATGGACTCTGTTCCACGGCTCTCTCCAGCTTGGATATATGTTCCCTTGCCAACTTTCTTTCGGTAATATCCCGAAGGGAACCGATCGCTTTAATAGGAGCACCGTCCGAGCCTGTCTCAATTTTAATGTTCACGGAGCAATACAGCAGCCTGTCGTCCCTGTCCTTCAGCGGAACATCAAAATCATTCAGTTCGCCTCTCTCAAATAACAGTTTTAATAAGGTATTAATGATTTTTTCATCCACCACAAGATGGTCGATAGATTTGCCGATCAGGTCTTCACGTTTGTATTGGGAGATCTTTGATACAGATGGACTTACTTCCAGTATGGTCGTGTCGGGGGCCATTTCGAAATACACATCCTGGATATTCTGAAAGATCGCCCGGTGTTTTTCTTCGCTTTCCTTCAACTTCTGCTCCGTTTGCTTCCGCGCTGTGATATCTGAAAACATAACAGCAACCTGTCCGGGTGCTACCTGGAATGCCACGAAATCATAAGCCCCGGCGATCTGGTTATCCTTGTAATAAAGGTCAGTTGTACTCCAGCTTTCACCTGTGACCGCTGCCTTTTTATACCTGTCGGGGAGTTCGGTATCGATTATGTTCGGGAAAAGATCTTCTATGCCTTTTCCTATATAACTTCTTGTGTCAAATCCCAGGATGCTCTCCGTAGCAGGGTTCGCTTCGATGAGCATTAGCTCCCCGGCTTCATTTACCTGGTAAATGAAAATGCCCATGGGGGAGGTCTCGATAAGGTTACGGGAGCGCTGCTCGCTATCGACCAGGGCTTTTTCCGTCCATTTCTGGCCTGTTATATCCATTGCCGTGAACGTCACTCCGGCAGTCAGATCTGAGGGATCTAATGGGACAGAACTCAGCAGGATATCGAGTGTTTTTCCATCCTTCCTGACCAGCCGGGTTTCCAGACTCCCTTTCCCGTGCCTGGAGATGGCTTCATATTTTATTTTGCCTATCCTTTCATATTCCTCATCGCTTGGATACAGGATACGGGCATCCTTGCCGATCAGCTCATCCGCTGTGTATCCCAGCATATGACAGAAGAATGGATTAACTTCCCTGAGCACCCGGTCCTGGACCAGACCAATGCCCACCGGGGCGGCATCAAATATGCTGTCGAGCCTTTCTATGGCCCGTTGTAGATCAGTACAGGGATTTAAATTATCGTTGGTAGTGGGACGATTCATGTAATCTCATCTGGACAAGGCGTAAAAATAGGGGATTTAAGGGGACAGTTGAGATTAAAGCGGTGACTTTCATCACCAATTCTTGAATGTTTCCAACTGTTTTTTGGCAGCATCATAACCAATCCGGTACATTTCCATGCCCCGTTTGCTTCCCAGGTACCCGAAGCCGGCAATGTCAACGGGCTCTATGAGCAGGTCGCAGGCAGCTGAACTGTCTCTGTTCATGGCATGGACATATAGCTGGAAGGTTCTCATGGCAACATCCCTGATACCCCGGATTTCCTGTACCTGGCTATTTGGCATGATATTAATCCCTACGATTTTTTCACAAAGTTCCCGGATGGGTTTCACAGGGAAATTATCGATGACCGCCCCGTCGACATAATACTCCTGTTTGATCGTGACCGGTGCGAATAGGATGGGTATGGTTGCCGAGGCAACAATCTTTTCGGCGAGGGCCCCCTCGTGGGCATATTCCACCTCACCCCGGTGAAGATTGGTTACGGTGACGTAAAGTGGCCGTTTCAGTTCCTCGAAGGTTTTTGCCCGGATGTATTTATTGATCTTCTTTTTCAGTCCCGGTAAAGACAACATTCCCTTGCGGAAGAAGGTCAACCGGGATAATTGGATCACCCTGTTTCTCCGGAAAAGTTCAAGCATTTCCGGGGGACTGTACCCATCTGCATACAGGGCACCCACGATGGATCCCACACTGGTGCCACTGATCACATCTGCCTGGACCCCCGCTTCCTCAAGGGCCTGCAGGGCGCCAATATGAGCAAATCCACGGGTCCCCCCGCCACTCAGTACCAGTCCCAATTTAAATTTCATTAACATAAAATTACAATCTTTAACTGAAGAAGTAAACAAAACATGATGATAGTGCAATACAGGATTATTAAATTCGAAACATGATTGCTTTAATTCTCAGGTATACCTTCCGCAGTTTCAGGCGAAACCTTTTCTACCATCTGCTGAATATTTCCGGGCTCGTTGTTGCATTTACCTCTGTATTCTATATACTGATATGGATCAACATGGAAACAAGCTATGATAATTTTCATCCGGCGGGGGACAGGCTTTACAGGTTTACCGTGGAATTCGAGCGGGGAGACCACCATTCCCATTTTGCCAGGACCTGGCAGGCATGGACAGAGGATATGCCGGATTACTTCCCTGAAATCGAATCAATGGTAAGACTGCAATCTATGCGGAATTCCAGGATAAAGGTCGGGGAAAGGAAGTTCCTTAGCCAGCAATTCTACCTGGCCGACAGTATTTATTTCGATGTATTCGGACAAAAACTGCTGAAGGGAAATCCTGCCCATGTCCTGCATGAGCCCAGAAGCATGGTATTATCAGAAAGCCTGGCTAAGATCTATTTCGGGGATGAGGACCCGGTAGGCAAAGTGCTGGAAGCGGCTCACCAGTTTGATACCGCCTATCATGATTTCACCATTACCGGGGTGATGGAAGATCCCCCGGTCAATGCACATTATAAAATTGATATGCTGTCCCCGGTGAACTATTCGGAGGATGACAAGGGCTGGGCTTTTACTTATTTTAAGCTCGCCAATGGAACGGATCCGGATGAAATGCTGGAAAAATTCCCGGATTTTGTGGGACAGTACATGGAGGAAGAGAATATTGCAGAACTTACCCCGCATCTCCAGCCAGTAAAGGATATCCACTTACATTCAGACAAGGACAGGGAAATTGAACAGAACAACAAG
>DAOUVF010000217.1 GCA_030667765.1 Bacteroides sp. | reverse complement strand
CGCTTTCAATATTCTCTGGCGTGTTAAATCCCCCGTCCTACAGTTACTTACCCCACTTGTGAAAGATGGCCTGATTTACACTGTCAATTCGGAGGGAACCCTGCTTTGCATGGATGCAAAAACAGGGGAAACTGTATGGTCGGAAAAACTGAAAGGGAAATACAACTCTTCTCCTGTTTATATTGCCGGTCATATCTATTTCAACTCAATCCGGGGTGAAACACTGGTTATCAAGGAGGGCAGGGAACTTAAGATGGTGGCCCAAAACAGCCTTGATGGAGAGATCTGGGCAACTCCTGCCGTTGTAAACGGTGCCATCCTGATGCGCACGAGTAAATATCTCTACAAGATCCGGTAAACATTTTAACAAATATTTACCAAAATATTGAATTATACTAATATGTAGTTTCAGGAATATGTTATACAAAAATGGAACCATGAAAGAACTCAAAATTAATCACTTTGCCGTACTGGTGGCCGTTGTTTTACAATTTGTCCTTGGCTTCTCATTTGTATTGCTCTCCATCATGACCAGCGGCATGTTCGCCAAGGATCCTTATGGCCTTGCCTGGATCACAGGAGGATTTACCACTGTAGGATTGGCAGTTGGCGGGGCGGTCCTGGGCGCCTGGAAAAAATACAAGACCTGACGATCCCGCTGATATCCGCAGCACAATAAGATCATGAAAAACCTTGCGTGAAAATGCAGGGTTTTTTCTTTAGACCAGCCCAAAAAATTGCATAAATTTAGAGCTTGTTTTAATAGCAATTTCTCTATACAATCAATATGATCAAATTAAAAAGAAGGGCCATGTTGAAAACCCTCGGTGGATTTTCCATCGGAGGATTGATACCGGTATTTGCGGAGGGTCCCAGAAACAATATAACTGGAAATGAAGCCAATAATATTAAAACCGATGTACTTGTCATCGGTGGCGGGACAGCAGGCGTGGTGGCTGCCATACAGGCAGCCCGTGCCGGATCTGCTACAACAATTGTAGAAAATGGGAGCCAGCTGGGAGGAACCATGACCACGGGCGGTGTTTCTTTCCCTGGATTATTCTATGCCTGGGGCAAACAGGTCATTGGTGGCATTGGCTGGGATCTTGTCAGGGAGACAGTCAGGATGAATGACGATGAATTGCCCGATTTTTCCATCCCCTTTGGCACCAACCATCCCAAACACCATGTCAGGATCAATGGTTATCTGTACGCATGCCTGGCCGAGGAGAAATGTCTGGAGGCAGGGGTCAAGGTCCGTTACTACGAAACACCGATAAACATCCGGCTTGTAAAGGATGGTTGGGAGGTCGAAACCATTGGAAAAGGAACCCATACCAGGATCATCTGCAAGCAGCTGATAGACTGTACCGGAAATGCCTTTGCCGCCTCCCTGGCTGATTTTAAGCTGCTGCGTAAAAAGGAAACCCAGCCGGGAAGCCTCATTTTCAGGCTCGAAGGCTATGACCTGGAAACCCTCGATCTGAACCGTATTCAGGAACAATATGACCGGGCCCTTCAATCAGGGGAACTGAAGCAAGGGGATGCCTCCATCGGGATCAAACATATGCTCATCAAGCGGGGAGACAATGCCCAGCATATTTTCGGGGCCGATTCATCCACCTCCGAACTGCATTCGATGACCAACATAGAGGGCAGGGCCTCATTGCTCAGGATGTTAAGGTTCTTGAGGAGAATGCCCGGATGCGAGCAAACCTATATTTCCAGCATGCAAACCGAGACCGGTGTCAGGGAGACATACCGTATTGACGCATTGTACAATATCACGCACAATGATTATGTCACCGGAAAGATCTTTGACGATGCAATATCCTGGTCCTACTACCCGATTGACCTGCACGATGAAAACGGGGTGGTCCCCAAACACCTGGGTGATAAAATCGTGGCAAGCATTCCCCTGCGATCACTGGTACCCAAAGGAAGCAGGAATTTCATAGTGGCTGGCCGATGCCTGGGCAGTGACCGGCTATCCAATTCCGCGCTGCGGGTCCAGGCTTCCTGCATGGGGATGGGACAGGCAGCCGGGGCGGTGGCGGCACTTGCCTGCCAGCATAAAACCACCCCCATCAAGGTGCCTCTGGATGAAGTCCGGGCCTTGATAATAAAACATGGAGGTATCGTTCCTGAACAAGCAGGTTCCTAATTAATCCCACATGTTGTATCTTGCACCACTTAATTATTCTATCACAAATAACATGATCATGAACAAATTTATAGCAGGAACATTATTGCTATTATCCTTCAATGGGCTGGCCCTGGCGAATCAAAAGAATGAGACAGCCCTCTGGCATAAACATGAGATCCGGTTTACCAGCGATAAGGAATATGCCAACCCGATTTATGATATCAAAGCCTTCACAATTGTTTTCACCTCGGCAACGGGGAGGGAGAAGACCGTGAACGGGTTCTGGGACGGGGAGCGGGACTGGAAAGTGCGGTTTATGCCGGATGAACCCGGCGAATGGTCCTGGCAATCAACATGTTCCGATAAAGATAACAGCGGACTCCATGGGAAGTCCGGTCACTTTTCATGTGTAAAAGGCGTTGAAGACCTGGAAATATATAAACGCGGAGCCATCAAACATCCTCCCGGAAAATATTACATGACCTATGATGACGGGACCCCATTTTTCTGGATGGGATGTACAGCCTGGAACGGTGCCATGAAATCAACCGGGGCTGATTGGGATTACTACCTGCAACATCGAAGGGACCACCATTATAACCTGATCCAGTTTGTCACCACCCAGTGGCGGGGAGGAGATTCCAATCTGGACGGAGACCTGGCCTATACCGGCTCCGGCAAGATTGAAATCAATCCTTTGTTCTTCCAGAAACTGGATGAACGGGTGGACAGGATCAACGAATTCGGACTGGTGGCAGCACCGGTATTACTCTGGGCCCTGCCGTTCGGAGCCGGCCGGCATTTGAGTCCCGGGTATCACCTGCCGGTTGATGAAGCAGTGCTCCTGGCCAGTTATATCGTTGCCCGTTACCAGGGGAACCAGGTGATCTGGATCCTGGGAGGCGACGGGCGCTATTTCGATGAATTCACAGAACGCTGGAAGACCATCGGGCAACGCGTATTCAATGAGATCGATCATGCCCCTGCCACGCTCCACCCCCATGGCCGGTCATATGTCGGTGATATTTATGCAGGTGAATCCTGGTACAGCGTTATGGGTTACCAGTCGTCCCACGGTTTCAGCCAGCGTACAGTGGATTTCATCAACAAAGAAGAGGTTGCCAACGACTGGGATAAATTAAGACCCATGCCCAATATCAATATGGAACCCATTTATGAAAATATCCGTCAGAACCAGACCCCTGAAAATGTCAGGAACGCCATCTGGTGGAGCCTCTTTGCGACACCCATTGCCGGCTTCACCTACGGGGCAAACGGGATCTGGCCATGGGTAGAAGAGGATGGCGGTCCCATTTTAAATCATGGGGTGGCACCGTGGACCGTTAGCTGGAAGAACAGCCTGGAATTACCCGTGAGCCGTGAAATGGAATACTTATATGAATTTATGGATCAATTCGCCTGGTGGGAATTCTACCCTGATAAAGGGTTGTTGCTGGAACAACCTGGAGACAATCAGTATGATGATTTCGTAGGAGTACTGTCCAATCAAGACCGGAGCCAGATCCTGGTATATATACCGAAGAACGGCACCATCAGCATCCGGAATCCATTCGGCTTCTCCTATGAGGCACGGTGGTTTGATCTCAAGCGAAATCAATACACCTCTGCGGATATCACCTCATCCCCGGGTTTACTGACCATCACCCAGGATAGTGATACAGGGATGGTTTTAGTACTTACAAGTGATTAAAGATATTGCACCATGAGACATTATGTATTAAGTGAGACGAACTGGAAAACCGTAAAAGACCGGCAATACGACCTGGCCATTTTGCCATGGGGAGCCACCGAGGCTCATAATTACCACCTCCCCTTTGGCACGGATAATTTTGAAACGGAATTGATTGCCATAGAATCAGCCAGGCTGGCCTGGGAGCAAAAAGCCCGGGTCATCGTTTTACCAACCATTCCTTTCGGGGTAAATACGGGACAAAAAGATATTAAATTAACCATGAATATGAATCCCAGTACCCAGACAATTATCTTAAAAGATGTCATTGAGAGCCTGATCCATCATAAGATCTACAAATTATTGATCATGAACGGGCATGGCGGGAATGATTTCAGTCAGATGATCAGGGAACTCGGGTACCAGTACCCTCAAATGTTTATTTCTACCTGCAACTGGTATATGACGGTTGAGAAAATGAAGATTTTCGAGAATGACGGCGACCACGCGGACGAAATGGAAACCAGCCTGATGCTTTTCCTTGTACCTGAATTGGTTTTACCACTGGAAGAAGCCGGTGATGGAAATTTTAAAAGTTTCAGGATCAAGGCATTCAATGAAGACTGGGCATGGGCAGAACGTCAATGGTCCAGGGTCACCGCCGACACCGGCATCGGCAATCCCAAAAAAGCCAGTAAGGATAAGGGGGAGAGATATTTTACTGAGGTTACTGAAAAGATCAGTAGGCTAATGATAGAACTGGCAAAGGCAAACCCTGACGACCTGTATATATAGACGTCAATGGTTGAACGATTAATGGGTTCAGACAAAATCATCCTGCGCAAAATGACCCATGAAGACATCCCCCTGGGGATGAAACTGAAATCCCTGGCAGGATGGAACCAACTTGAAGCCGATTGGAAAATGTTGCTGGATGCGGGCGGGGATAACTTCGTTGCCAGCCTGGATGGTCATGATGTTGGAATTGTAATATCTGTTCCGTACCAGGATAACTTTACGTGGATAGGGATGGTACTCGTTGATCCCGGTGCAAGGCGAAAAGGGGTTGGCAAAGCCCTCTTGAAAAAATCAATAGAGATAGCTCAACCCAAAGGAGCCATACGGCTGGATGCTACCGCGGAAGGATTTGAACTCTACAGCACGCTGGGTTTCCAAACTGAATACGAGCTGGTCAGGATGATCAAAAGATCAGCCGGTTCCCGGGTTAAGCAAAAAAATCATACCATTGAGCCTGGCATTCATATGGGTGATGGTGAACTGGAGTCCATTACGGGCCTTGACATGCCAATATTCGGAGCAGACAGATCCGGGATCCTGCGCCGCATGTACAACCGAAATCCCGAATATGCTTATTACAGGGAGGAAGAAGGTTCCATAAATGCTTACTGCCTGGGGCGATCCGGAAGCCAGTTTGAACATATCGGTCCCATAATTGCCGAAGGAACCGCATATGCAGCAGATTTACTGGCAGCAGTACTTGATCCGCCGGGGTCAAAGGATGTTGTGATTGATGTTTTTACCGATAAGCCAGCATGGATCTCTCTCCTTGAAGAATCCGGCTTCACCAGAGAGCGTTCATTTATCCGGATGTGCCTGGGCCACCTGCATCACCCAGGCATAATGGAAAAGCAATTTGCCATCGCCGGTCCGGAGATCGGTTAGGTATAAACGGCGGAATAACAATATTTGGACCCTTAAAATCACAAATGATTTCAAAGAAGGATGGCAGGAAATCGCAAATGGAGGAGTTTTCTCAGCAAATTTCATGTGTATGG
>DAOUVF010000362.1 GCA_030667765.1 Bacteroides sp. | reverse complement strand
TAAAGAAAATGCCAGCCGATCAGCACCCTTAACAGGAGAAGTGCCGTAAATTGCCATTTGGAATATTTCATAATGAATTGACTAATACAGGTTAGTATTGAAAACACAAAAATATTAAAAATCCTGACAGGTTGTTCAGGCAGGTATTAATATTATTGCAGAATCTGCCGGATCATATTGGTGTCAAGCTCATGAAGTGCATGAATGATCTTGCTGGCTTCAGATAGATCCAGTCCCCCGCTGTAATGATTCAACAAGGCAATCACTTTCATGCCGGCTGAACGGGCAGCCCTGATCCCGTTTTCGGAGTCTTCAATCACCAGGCATCGGTCAGGGGCTGTATCCGCCTTTGCGGCAGTTTCCAGGAATATATCGGGGGCAGGCTTAGAATGAAGGACATCATCCCCGCCGGTAATATCTTTGAAAAAATGACGAATGTCGTTAACCCGGAGTACCTTCTCAATGATCTCCCTGGAACTTGAGGAAGCCACCAGGGCTGGTATTCCGTCGAGGACAAGGGCTTCGAGCAATTCCCGGAGTCCTGGCATCAGCCGGATGCTGCCCGGCTGGTCCAGCTGGGACATCAACCTGGTTCTTTCTTCCTCCACCAGGAAGTCTATTTCTGCATCCATCTGATATTTATCCTTCATGTACTGCCACATAGACCTTTCGGCAGCACCTATGAACAAGCGGTGCTCTTCCGGTGAAACAGGGATCCCCAGATCGTCATACATCTGTCGCTCTATTTCCTGGTATACCTTTTCGGAGTCAACAATGACACCGTCCATATCAAATATCACAGCGAATTCAGGCATATTATATTTATTTGCTTTCAATGTAAAAACCACCCAGGTCTCCTTCCAGGATATTGTTGGAAGCCGGATCATTGATCCCGAAATCCGAAGCTCCGGATTTGATCAGTACACCATATCCTTTGCTGTTGACAATCTCAGTATTGGTAATCGTCACATTGGCCGCAGTCGCTTCTACAATCACATTTCCTTTGTCTTCTAATGCACCACCTCCGTCGCGGATCACCGCATGGTTTATCAGGATCTCCTGTGTGCCGTTCAGAAAGATACCGTCCCAATGACCTTTTTTAGATTCCGTTCCTTCAATGGTAACAGGTGTACCCGACTGCCCGTTCAGCTGAAGTCCGCCCGACACCTCTATATATCTGCCGGCAAGCAGCTGTATGGTGGATCCTGCTTCTACGACCAGATCCTTGGTAGCCTTAATTTTAAGAGGTTCAATGATCTTGTAGTCAATTTCGGCATCCAGGTTTATCCATGTCCCCAGCGGATCATCCAGTCCCATGTGAACCTCAACGGCCGCAACCGTTTCGGAAACTGAACGAATGGTATTGCCGTTTACTACCTTGTTTACATCATCCATTCTTATCCGTACTGCGGCAGTGAAATTATTTTCAATGATATTGTCCTTAAAGTTATCGAAAAACTGGATATGAGCCTCACCGGGCAAATTAATACCTATGCCCCCGCTCCCTGATACCGTGCAGTGATCCATGCTCAGGGTTTGTCCAACGATGATTGCTGCTGTTTCATCCTGGCCCGGAAGTGTACTGCCCCCGGCATTCAGGATACTTGCATGGGTAAAGCCGGCATGCCCGTTCATTACATGGATCCCTTTCCATGAGCCGGGGACTGGATTCATTCCATTCATATACACCATTGCGGTGTCATGTCCGGATACCGTCAATACGCCGTCGACCCTGATCCCCCCTTCCTGGTCGAAATACATTTCCACGCCCCTGGTAATACCCAGGTCCTTGTTGAATGTCAGTATCCCTTTTACCCGGTAAGCTATCCCCATATCACTGAACAGGGGATTTTTTGTCTCCAGTGCGGAGTAGCTGGATTCATATAATTCTATATAAGTACCCTGTGTTTCCTCATCAAAGTTTTGTCCGTCCAGATCACTCAGTACATGAACGGGGATCAGCATCGGTCCGGATGCATTGTTTTCAAAACGATTATTGGTGTAGGGGTAGACCTGATTTGGATTGTCAAAGAAAAAATCTGAATTGTCCTTGACAATGATCCCGTATCCTCCACTGTTCCTGAGGGTATTCCCGGAGAATGCAAGGGTGGCATTCCCCGTTGTCATGATGGCTGCTTTTTCATTCTCGTTGCCGGTAAAGGAAGCATTTCCGGCATTTTCGATCACACAATTGGCAAAGGTATTATCGGTGGTTTCTACATAAATTCCCTTCCAGCTTGAATCAATTGCTTTGAAAGTGGTATTATCTGCAAATATATTACCCCCGTTTTTAACCACCAGGGATGCACCATTGGCGAATTCGATGATGACATTTGGATCAATGGTTAATTTGGCGAGTACCTGTAATTCCCCGGGAACCCTGTAATCTGCATTGAGATCGAGCGCAATTTTCTGCAAACGGGTATCCTCTGTGATTACATCAGGCAGGAGGACGGCACCGGATACATCTATATTCTGGTAATCCTTGCTCGATAAATCCCCTTTTGTCAATGACAGCTGTACCTGGTATATTCCATTGTTTAAGGGTATGAAATAGGCAGAATCGGTTTCTGAATAGACGACCGTATCCTCACCCGGCTGGTTCTTGAGATGCCATAGGATTTGATAATCACTACCCGTTGAAGCACTGAGATCAAGCCTTACGGTATCACCGATGCTGGCCATTGCATCCGGACCGGTTTGTGCTACAAGCTGGGGGCCTTCATCGTCTTTTTTGCAGGAAAACAGCAAGATCACTGTGGCCAGGAATATGGCATGGGTTATTTGGTAGTTCATTTTTTTAAGTTGCATAAGTGTTTCTCTGTTTATACAGGCTTTTACGGTAAAATCAGCTTTGGGTTTTTTTTTGTTATTTTGCACAAAATCTAAAGATATGTGTTTAGCAGTTCCAGGTAGAGTTGTATCCATCGATCATGCTGATCCTGAGATGCAAATGGCAAAGGTGGATTTTTCAGGCATCATCAAGGATGTTTGTGTGCAATGGCTGCCGGAGGTAAAGGAAGGGGATTATGTGCTTGCCCATGTAGGCATGGCCTTGAATATTATAGATGAAGAGGATGCCATGGAGACCCTTGGGTTGCTGAAGGAATTGGGAGAGATTGATGCTGAAATGGGACAGGAAGGCTGGTGATACAGAAGGCAAGATCATGAAATATGTTGATGAATACAGGGATATTGCGCTGGTGAAGAACCTTTCCAGAAAGATCCATGAAGTGACGACAGGGGACTGGACCATCATGGAGATCTGTGGTGGGCAGACCCATTCCATTATGAAATACAGCCTGGAGGAATTCCTCCCTGATCAGATCCAGCTGGTTCATGGTCCGGGTTGCCCGGTTTGTGTCACCCCCCTGGAAATCATTGACAAGGCCATCAGGATTGCCCAGCGGAAAGATGTGATCTTCTGTTCTTTCGGGGATATGCTGAGGGTACCGGGATCAGAAAAGGACCTGCTGGGCGTAAAGGCAGAAGGTGGTGATATCAGGATATTGTATTCCCCCTTGGATGCCCTTAAAATTGCCCTGGAGAATCCGGAAAAACAGGTGGTTTTTTTCGCCATTGGATTCGAGACTACGGCGCCGGCCAATGCTATGGCGGTGAAGGAAGCAAGTCGAAAAGGGATCACTAATTTCTCCATACTGAGTTCCCATGTGCTGGTACCACCGGCGATGGAAGCCATACTTGCCAATCCACATAATAAGATCCAGGGATTCCTGGCAGCGGGACATGTATGCACCG
>DAOUVF010000176.1 GCA_030667765.1 Bacteroides sp. | reverse complement strand
TATGCTTTGATTGGAAGCGATTTTCATCCTGGATATTAAAATTCATAACTTTTCCTGACAATCATTTGGCTTCCTGGATAACAGTCTGCTGTTGTCCCACAGGGCTGTATTTTCTGTATATTTAAAAGATTGATCAGAGCCTTTTGTCGGGACTAACAATATACAAAGCATCGGCTGGATCAGGCAAGACCTTTGCATTGGCAAGGGATTATATCAGCCTGGTAATACAGGATCCTGAAATATTCAGGCATATACTTGCTGTCACTTTTACCAATAAGGCCACCGACGAGATGAAGGGCCGGATTCTGGAGGAGTTATACCGCCTGGCCTCCGGTATGGATTCTTCCATCAGGAGTGAGATCATTGAACAGCAAAAACTGGACGGTGAAGAGGTCAGTGCACGGGCAAGGATCATCCTGGAAATCATCCTGCATAATTACTCCCGGTTCCATATTGAAACCATCGACCGCTTTTTTCAACGGGCCATACGTGCCTTTACAAAGGAAATCGGACTGGCTGCCGGATATGAGGTGGAACTGGATGCACCACGCATATTATCCGAAGCAGTAGACATGATGCTGGATGGCCTTGACCAGGATCCTGAGCTGCAAAAATGGTTTGTGGATTTTGCTACGGAGAAAGTGCAGGAAGGAAAGAACTGGAACCTGAAAAATGACCTGCTGGTACTGGGTGCAGAATTGAATAATGAACGGTTCCAGGAAGAAAGTACGGACCTGGTATCCCAGTTATCCGATAAGGTTGGGTTCAACCGGTTCCAGTCAGCTTTGAACTCCATAAAATTTGGTTTTGAGGATGGTCTCGAGGGACTTGCCAGGGATGCCATGAGAATAATGAGAGAAGAGCAGTTGGATGAAGGGGATTTCAAGGGGGCTTATGGTGTCGGATGGTTTTTCGGCAGGATCCTGCGTGGAGATTACAGGGTGCCTTCCAATACCATTATAAATGCTGTGGATACAACCGGGAACTGGTATGCCAGGGGATCTGAGGCAAAGGACAGTATCCTCAAGGCTTACGACAGGGGATTGAATGATCTGTTGAAACAGGTAATCGGTATGTATGAAAGTGATTTCAGACAATATATGACTGCCGGTTCGGTCAGGAATTTTCTCTATACCCTGGGCATACTGACCGATATCTCAGCCAGGATGCAGGAGTACACCCTGGATAAGGGTATCTTCCTTCTGTCAGATGCCGCCAGGTTCTTATATGGGATCATCGGAGATAATGAGGCACCTTTTATTTATGAGAAGATTGGCAATTATTTCCATCATTTTATGATCGATGAGTTCCAGGATACATCCGGACTTCAATGGAAGAATTTTAAACCGCTCATTGACAACAGCCTTGCTTACAATCATAAATGCCTGATCGTTGGCGATGTCAAGCAGTCCATTTACCGGTGGCGGAATTCAGATTGGGAGATCCTCAGTGAAGTGATCCCACGGGCATTCAATCCTGCCCAGATGGAAGAAAAGGAGCTGGAGCATAACTGGAGGAGCCGGCGTAATATCGTTTCATTCAACAATGATTTCTTTACTTCATCAAGGGATGTACTAAAGGAATTTTTCCAATCGGAAGGGGAGGATGGTGACCAGTATCCGCAAAAAATTGACCGGGCTTACGGGGATGTGATACAGCTGGTGCCTGACATGCCGGGTAAAGATGGAGGCTTTGTCAGGATCAGCATGATCCGGAATGAGACGGGGGACTGGAAATCAGTGGTTCATGGCCAGGTGATACAGGTCATTGAGCAGTTGCAGGACAGGGGACTCGCCCTTTCGGATATCGCCATCCTTGTCAGGACCAAAAGGGAAGGCAAGGAGATCTCTGATGCCATACTTCTTCATAAAAGCCTGCATCCCGGGTCAGGGTACAGGTATGACATGATCTCAAATGAATCACTGTTCCTGGGAAATGCGCTGTCCGTGAGGATCATTGCCGGGGTACTGAAATATCTCACCCAGCCCGGCGACCGGATCAATCTCGCCCAGCTGATTTATGAGTACCGCCTTTTCAATGAAGGAGAGGCTTATGAAAATGATTTTCTGGATACCGGGATAGCCGGACTGCCAGCAGCATTCCTGGAGCAGATTGACAGCTTGCGTTATCTTACACTGACGGAACTTATTGAAAGGATAATCCGACTGTTCGCTTTACACAGCCGTAAAGAGGAAACAGCTTATCTTCTTGCATTCCAGGATGTAATACTGGACTACAGCCGGAATCATCCGGCTGATATCAATTCCTTCCTTTCCTGGTGGATAGAACATGGTGAGGATGTGGCCCTGACTGTGTCGGAGGACCAGGATGCTATCCGCGTGATGACGATTCATAAGGCCAAGGGACTTCAATTCCCTGCTGTGATCATTCCTTATTGCCACTGGTCTTTTGATCACAGGGGATTGAATCCCGAGATCCTCTGGTGCAAACCGGTGGAGAGCCCTTTTAACCAGTTTAGCCTCCTGCCTGTGAAATATTCTTCAGCCCTCAGCGATACCTTTTTCGAAAAGGAATACCATGCAGAACGCTTCAGGGTATATGTTGACCACCTGAACCTGATGTATGTGGCATTTACACGGGCCATGGATGGCTTATTTATATTTGCACCGCTCCCTGCCAGGGATAAATTAACAGATGCAGCTGACATGTTGCATAAAATCCTGGATGATAAAGCCGGGCAGCCGGAATACATAAGCGATGAGAATGGAGTTAACTGGGCGTCAGGGGATTTTCATTCGCTGGGCAGGTCAGGTAAGACAGGGGAAAGGGAACAATTGCTGATCAGCCAGCTGCATAGCCATGAATTCACCGGCAAACTTCGTTTACAATACAGGGGAACCAGCTTTTTTGATACCCGGGCCGAGCAGCGTATTCACCAGGGGAACCTTATGCATGAGTTATTTTCCAGGATACGCTCCACCAGTGACATTGACAAAGCTATTGAGGCTATCAGGAGGGAAGGGATGATAGAAACTGGGGATGCTGAAAAGCTGAAAGGAGAAATAACCAGGTTGATTGAGCACAGTGATGTCATGGATTGGTTTGATGGCAGCTGGAAGGTAATTACCGAGCAGGATATCCTTACCCCCGCGGGCACATTAAAACGGCCTGACCGTGTCATGCTGAAGGATGACCAGGTGATCGTTGTTGATTACAAGTTCGGCAGGCAGCAATCCGCCAGCCATAGATCCCAGGTCAAAAAATATACGGAAATGCTCAAAGAAATGAGTTATGGAGAGGTGAAGGGATTCATCTGGTATGTAAACCTTAAGGTGGTGGTAGAAGTATGACGGCAGCGGAGAGGACATACAGCTGGGGACACCAACGGCGCTTCAACAGCTATTCCGAATATTTCCGGAAGAAGTTCGGGGGACGGGTCCAGAAACTGACCCTTGATGCAGGGTTTACCTGTCCGAACAGGGATGGGAGCAAAGGCAAAGGGGGGTGTACATTCTGTAACAATAATGCCTTCAATCCGGCATACTGCCAGCCGGAAAAATCCATCTCTGTCCAGATTGATGAAGGCATAGAATTTCACAAGAAGCGTTACCGGAGGGCTGATAAATACCTGGCCTATTTCCAGGCCTATTCCAATACCTATGCCGGAGTTGATGTATTGAGGGAAAGGTATGAAGAGGCCCTCAGGCGGGATGAGGTTATCGGACTGGTCATTGGAACCCGTCCGGATACTGTGGATCCAGAGATACTTAATTACATAAAGACATTGACGAAGGACTATTATGTGATCATCGAGTATGGCATAGAATCCTGCTATAACGCTACGCTGAAACGGGTGAACAGGGGACATTCCTTCGGGGATTCCATCCGGGCCATAGATATGACCGCCTCAAGAGGTATCAGGCAGGGAGCCCATTTCATTATTGGATTGCCAGGGGAATCTCCGGAAGATATCCTGGCAGAAATGAAGATCATTTCGGGATTACCGATCAATAATATCAAATTTCACCAGCTGCAAATCGTCAGAAATACCATCATGGCAAAAGAGTACCTTACCAATCCTGAAGATTTTCGTATTTACGACCTCGATGAATACCTTGAATTGATGCTGAGGATACTGGAATTACTAAATCCTGCATTTGTGGTTGAAAGGATTGCAGGGGAATCGAATCCTGGTTTTTTACTGAGTAAGTCCTGGGGACTCAGATATGAGCAGGTGCTGAACAAGTTTGAACAGATGCTTGCAAGGGAAGATACCTGGCAGGGAAAGCGTTTTGGACTATGAAACCGTTTTTAAGGGAAATAGCAGAAGAGTTATTTCTGTTACATGGAGAACGGATGGAAGAGTTATGCCTGGTCTTTCCAAACCGCCGGGCAGGTTTGTTCTTCAATAAATACCTCGGAGAATGTCTTAAGCAACCGGTCTGGTCGCCCTCCATATATACCATACAGGACCTTATGGCGGGTATTTCCGATCTGGCCTATGCCGATGAACTGGAATTGATCAGTGAATTATTCAAGGTATATAGCCAGGTGAGGGGAAAAGAAGAGAGCTTTGATGATTTCTATTACTGGGGAGAGGTAATGCTCGCTGATTTTGATGATGTTGACAAGTACAGGATCAACGCCGGCGATCTTTTCCGGAACCTGGCGGATCTGAAGGAAATGGAAGACTCTTTCCAGTACCTTTCAGCAGAGCAAATTGAACTGATCCGGCGGTTCTGGGGACATTTTTCGACTGATCATCAAAGTGAACAGAAAAAACAGTTTATAGAAGTGTGGAATATACTTCATCCTGTCTATGACAAGCTCAGAGACAATCTGCTCGGTAAGGGGACAGGATATGAAGGGATGATCTACAGAAATGTAGCGGATAAGATAATGGAGGGGGAATCCCTCAATCTGCCTGGTTCAATCATGGTGTTCATCGGGTTTAATGCATTGAATCCATGTGAGGAAGTCCTGTTCAGATCACTCTCTGATGCTGGTAAAGCATTGTTTTATTGGGATTTCGACAATTTTTACCTGGAAAATGAGATGCATGAGGCAGGCAGGTTTATCAGGAAGAACCTGGACAGGTATAAAGATTCCGGGCACCGCATCAGCCATGATAACCTGCTCAATGCAAATAAGAAGATCCAGGTGTATTCTATGCCCGGGGACAGCGGGCAGGCGCAGCTGATACATCACATCCTTGGGCAGGCCCAGGAATCTGAAAAACTCGGCGAAGAAACAGCCATTATCCTGGCAGATGAGGAATTACTGATCCCGGTCCTGCATGCCCTGCCTGAAAACCTGGATGCGATTAATGTAACCATGGGGTTCCCGGTGAAGGCAGCACCGGTTTTCAGCCTGATCGAACACCTGATTACCTTGCAACGTAATACCAGGGAATGGAAAAACGGCATCATCAGGTTTTACTATCCGGATGTACTGACTGTATTACAGCATCAGTATATCCTGATGCGCGAGCCGGCAGATGCTCGGGCGATGGTCAGGGAGATACATGAAAAAAACAGGATTTATGTCAATACCGGGGACCTGGAAAAGAATGAACTGTTTCTCCAGGTATTCCGAAAACTCAGGAATCCGGAAGACATAGCCGCATATCTGCTGACTATCCTGGAATCTATAACCCGTTCGGATGATGAGGATACAAATGTGGTACCTGCATTGGAACTGGAATTCATTTACAGGATTTATACAAGGATCAAGCGGCTTAAAGATGTGATCAGCCGTTTGAACCTCACCTTTACACTCCCTACGTTCCTGCGTCTGTTCCATAAAATACTCAAGCGGACTAACATACCTTTTTCCGGTGAACCACTTTCCGGGATACAGGTAATGGGAGTCCTGGAAACCCGTGTGCTGGATTTTGACAGGATCATTATCCTTTCTATGAATGAGGGTACTTTTCCAAAGAGCAGTGCAAGCATGAGCTTTATTCCCCATAACCTGAGATTTGGTTTCAACCTGCCAACCCTCGAGCATCAGGATGCCATTTATGCATATTATTTTTATCGGCTGATTCACAGGGCGAAGGACATATCCCTGATTTACAATAATAAGACCGAGGGATTGAGTACGGGGGAGAAATCAAGGTATATACATCAACTCCGATACGAGCCGGCATTTGAAGTCAGGGAATTTTCTGCCGGTTTTGATATACAGTCCGGGCAATTCCCACCTATACAAGTCAGAAAGACCGGCGCTATCATGGAGAAGCTGATGAACTATACCACAACCAAAGAGAAGGGCAGCTATTTTTCTCCGAGCGCCATGAACAGCCTGATTGATTGTTCTTTACGGTTCTATTTCAGGTATATAGCAGGATTCAGGGAACCGGATGAGTTAAAGGAAGAGGTTGATCCGGCCTTGTTTGGATCCCTTTTGCATGAAAGTATCAGGAAGATTTATAGTGCGGAGGAAAACCCTATCCAGCAGGCCGACCTTGAGCTGATTATTAAAGATGAGAAAAGGGTCAGGATGGCCATTAATGAAGCCTTCGAGGAAGTCTGGTATAAAGAGCGAGGATCAGTGGATGGTCCTGAGGGCAGGAACCTGGTTATACGGGAGATCATTTTTACCTATCTCCGGAAAATCCTGGAAAG
>DAOUVF010000022.1 GCA_030667765.1 Bacteroides sp. | reverse complement strand
TTATCTAGCGCGATAAGGAACATGGCGTTGTCATAAATGTCAATAGCCGGAACAGCGGTTTCATCAAGTTTTACTCCCCAGGGATGGTTTGGCTGTACATCTCCCCAGTCCGCCGTGGTTGCTCCCCATATCAGCCCGAGTTTCTTGTTATACCGGTAGTTAATCAACCAGGTCAGCATTAATTCCATTCGGTCCAGCAAAGTCATTCCATTGATTTCTTCCTCGAGGATGGCCCTGTCACCCGTAGTTTCTATATACCTGTAGACAGCCTGTATCAATGAGGTTTCCTGATCGGTCTCTACGGTATTTTTGTGAAAAGCAAACCCGGGCATATCATATCGCACTGCGCGGTAATAAAGATCTACCTCCTCATCATTTGGGATTTCCATGTAACCATCTATCATGTTGCCATCAAATCCCTGGAAAAAGAAAAATCTGAGCAGAGATTCCCGGACATCCTCCCTGGGTGTGACCAAAAGGGAATGTTCTATGAAGGTATTCATATCGCGTATCCAGGTTTCGGCGTATACGGTACCGGCATTGAATCCTGTCCCCAGGATTTCCATGCCCTTGTCATAAACCACCTCAAAATCCATATTAGCCAGGATCTCTCTGGCCAGTTCCTTGTTATCAGCCTGTGAGAATGCCTTTTCAGGAATGAGGATCAACGTAAAAAGCAGAATACCAATCTTTGCTGATAGAAAAAGAAACCTCGTAGAATTACTCATATTTATCATTTAATAGGATTAGGTGTAATATATCAATTTAATAATCCAGATTTTACGAATTTTGGTAAATAATTTAAATCGTATACCTTTAGCCTGATTCAGGGATACATTTGCTTCTTTCCCACAATTGAGCCGAACCACACTAATCATGAACAGAAGCAGGTTAGGTGGCCAGCTATTAACCAAAAAATCCATTCATGAAAATCTTATTAGTTTCTCCAGTCAGGGACCCGCACAAATTTACGAACAAGGGAATTTTGATACCTCAACTGGCATTGTTTATACTTCAAGGCCTTACCCCGAAAAAGCATGAGGTAAAAATTGTTGAGGAGGAATACATGGATTTGGACCTGGATGAAGACTGCGATGTTGTTGCCATCAGTTGCTTGACCTCGAATGCATACAGGGGATACCGCATAGCCGATACATTCAGGGAAAAAGGAAAAATAGTAGTGATGGGAGGGATCCATCCTTCGCTTTTGCCTGATGAGGCACTTGAACATGCCGATGCTGTGGTGGTTGGAGAAGCTGAAGGTGTGTGGGAAAAAATACTGGAAGATATTGAAAGCGGTAATCTTCAGGAGAGATATCACGAACCCAATCCGGATCTGGACCGGTATATACCCAAAGATTTTTCAACCCTGTCTAAAAAACGGATGTATAACCTGGTACCCCTGCAAACATCACGGGGATGTCCGTACAATTGCGATTTTTGTTGTGTAACGAATATTTTTGGTAAAAGAATAACGCTGATACCTGTCAAGCATATAGTGAGGGATATTAAGGAATCCGGGGCCCGGAATTTTATTTTCCTTGATGACAATATTATTGGTAACCAGAAGTATGCCAGAGAACTTTTTACTGCACTTATTCCGTTGAAGATAAGGTGGGTAGGTCAATCTTCCATTTCATTTGCACGGAATATTGATATAATGGAACTGGCGAAAAAAAGCGGCTGTAAGGGATTGTTTATCGGGCTGGAGAGCGTGCTGGAAACCAATATCAATAAATACAAAAAGCTGAAAAGCCTTGAAGACACTCAGCAAAGTATCAAGAAAATTCTAAAAATGGGTATTTTAATCCAGGCCTCAGTGATTTTCGGCTTTGACGAAGATACACATGAGACATTCGGAGAAACAATAAAATTCTTAATAAAAAATCGTATTAGCCTGGCATCAATTAATGCATTAACTCCCTATCCAGGTACCCGGGTATTTGAGAAATTTAAAGAGACTGGGAGGCTTTTGCATGAAAAATGGGAATACTACGACCACCATACTGTGGTGTTCAAGCCTAAGAATATGTCACCGCTGGAACTACAGATTGGTAAAATCAAAGCCAAGAGCGACTTCAGTAAAATTTTCAGTATCGCGAAAAGGATCCTAGGGAATTTACGGATGCCGGCTTTTTATCTTGCAGTTAACCTGGGCTACCGAAAACTTGCTATAGCGGAGAATAAAATAATGCGGAAATCCGGATCCCATCAGCTGCCGATGCCGGACAGCGGTGATGTTATGGATTGGAAATGAATACAGGAATGAGATGAGAAAATCATTCGCTTCTTTAGTTACAGGAATCCTCCTGGTCTGGTTCCTGGCCACCAATCTCCCTGTGATCGCACAGGATTATTATCCCCCGGCAGGTAAATGGGAAAGGAAATCGCCCATAGAAATGAGTTTTGATGCCACAAAGCTGGAAGCGGCGGTTCAATTTGCCAGGGAAAATGAATATACAGGTTCTAGAGACCTCCGGATAGCTATACTGAAGGGATTTCAGCGGGAGCCCTATCATGAGATCGTTGGGCCAACCAGGAAAAGAGGTGGGCCTACTGGTCTCATAATCCGCAATGGTTATATTGTGGCCGAATGGGGAGACATTGAGCGGGTGGATATGACCTTCAGTGTAACCAAGAGCTATCTGTCAACGGTAGCGGGACTTGCCATTGACAGGGGACTGATAAACAGTGTGGATGACAGGGTGTCTGACTATGTCTGGGATGGGACTTTTGAAGGAGTGCACAATGGACAGATCACCTGGGAACATTTGCTGAACCAGTCCTCCGACTGGTCCGGCGATCTTTTCGGAATGCAGGATTGGGCTGACCGTCCCCCTGCCGAAGGAGGGATAACTGACTGGAAAAACCGGGATCTGAATGAACCCGGGACATTTTACAAGTATAACGATGTCAGGGTCAATGTCCTTGCTTACTCCCTGTTGCAGGTTTGGAGAAAACCCCTGCCACAGATTCTAAAGGAGAATATCATGGATCCGATCGGGGCAAGCAGTACCTGGCGCTGGTACGGCTATGAGGACTCCTGGGTAAACGTAGACGGGACATGGGTGCAATCTGTTAGCGGAGGAGGGCATTCAGGCGGTGGCATCTTCATAAATACCCTGGATCACGCTCGTTTCGGACTGCTCTTTCTCAGGAAGGGTAGATGGGGGGCACAGCAATTGTTCACCGAAGAATGGATCAGGATGGCTACGGAGCCATCACCTGCCAATGAAAGCTATGGGTATATGTGGTGGCTTTCTGAAAACCTTTATTATGCAGCAGGATTCGGGGGAAATTATATCGTTGTATGCCCGGACCATGATATGGTTATTGTAACCCGCTGGCTGGAACCATCTGAACGTCCGTATTTTATCAGGAAGGTCTTAGAATCCCTATCTTTGTGATGTAATGTTAGCACTCATTCTCATTAGTTTCCTGGTTTTCATAATAAATATTCCATTCGGATACTGGCGCAGCAATGTAAAGGCATACTCATTTCAATGGTTCCTGGCCATTCATATACCGGTCCCATTTATTATTGCCCTGAGGCTTGTCTCAGAAATTGGTTTTGCCTGGTATACCTATGTGTTTTTGGTCACTGCTTTTTTCCTGGGACAAAAAACCGGGTCCGTCGTGATGAAAAGGATCCACCGGGCCTGCCAGCATGCCTCTTCCTGCCTTGTAATGGATCTTATGCGGTGTATAAGGTTGTATGATGACTGATAAAAAACCCTTAAGCGTTGCGATTATTGGGACCGGCAGCCGTTCTGCATATCTTTACGGACCTATCCTGAATGCTCTGGCGGAGGAAGTCAGCCTGGTTTCTGTCTGGGGCAGGAGTGAGGAGTCCTCCAGAAAACTGGGTGAGTATCTCGGGGTGCCCTGGTTTACAGATATCAATAGGCTGATAAATGAAACTGCTCCGGAACTGGGTATAGTTTCTGTCGCAAAGGATGCCAACGGTGCAGTCGGACTCATGGCTGTTGAAGCTGGCTTGCATGTATTGCTGGAAACACCTATCGCCGTGGATCTTGCTGAGGCCGATGCCATTATATCTGCCGCCTCGGAAAGAAGATTGAAGATTGAGGTAGCCGAACAGTTCCATCGCCGTCCCAATGAGCAGATAAAGCTGAAATTAATTGAAGCAGGTATTTTCGGAAAAGTGTATTCTTCCTTCAATGATTTTTCAGGTCATGCCTATCATGGCGTAAGCGTAATGAGGTCATACCTGGGATTCGAAACCAGGCCACTGAGGGTGACCGGTGCAGTAAAACAATATGACCTGGCTCCACATCTTTCCAGGCTGTCCGGATCGTTTGATTCCAGAACAGAGATGCAGGAACACGGGATCATTGAGTTTGAAGGAGATCGCCTGGGGATTTATCACTGGACCAGCGTAGGATATGATTCAGCACTTCGCTGGTGGCGGAGCAGCCGTTTCCTGGCTGAAAAAGGAATGGGGATAAGCATTGGTGACGCTGTAAACCAGCAGGATACCCTGACCATACTGGCTTCTGGGAATGAAGGCAGGCAAGAAATTACCCTGGAAAGGAGATGGGAACGCATTGACGGCGGACCATTGGAATCAATAATTGCCCATACAGGCCAGCAAACCCGGCCGATTGTTAAATGGAGCAATCCCGTTTACAGAAAACCCCAGGGAAGTACCATTCAATGGCATGATGATGAGATTGCCGTGGCCGATTGCCTGCTGAGCCTGGTGAATGCTGTCAGAACAGGAAGAGAACCCACATATGGGGCCATGCAGGCACGTACAGACCAGGAAATTTACCTTGCCCTGCTAAAATCTTCGGCAGAGAATGGCCGACCGGTCGATCTCCCGCTTAATATTTGATTTGTCTGACTGATCCGGTACTAATGCTGTTCAGGCTTGAAAGGTTATTTCTGACGGGACAGTGCTGTGTACTTGAAATATTCGAAGCGGGCCTTTCCGTTCCCGGTTACATAAAAACCCGGGCGGATGGAGCCGTGTCTGCCGAAAATATTGTGCTGGAATCCGGAAATGTCGTCGGACCGTTCCAGTTTGATCCATTCACCATCCGGACTTGCATAATAATAGGAGGCATCCTGCCGGTCATTTTTTATTTTCAACCGTATGCGTTTTTCTGAATAGGGACTTTCATCACCGGACAATTTCCTGTCGCTCTCTGCCCGGAACCTGCGTTTTTGTTTCAGGAGCATGCCATCAGGAGTAAGGCCAAGTCTAACGTAAGCATTGGGACCGTAAAAAAGGATGAGTCCGGCATGAACATCTCCTTCCACCACCATTTCCGTTTCCACTTCATAGGCCAGGTCCCTGGGATTGGCAGTTAAGGGATTGGACATGCCCGGATCCCCTTCAACAGCCGTGATTTCAAGTCCTTCTTCAACGAGCTGGTAACGCTGGGTGTCGATTTTTTCATAGGCCTGCCATTGCATCCCGATCTCCTCACCGTCGAATTCATCGCTGATCGGAAGATTTACTGTCGGTGGATCATTCCATCCACCGGGCCAATCCGAGGCTAGGATGGGCCATCCTTCATCGTTCCATTCCACCGGGGAGATCAGGGTTACCCTGCCCCAGGAGCGGTGGCTGTGCCGGTAGCCATGGTATATTGCATACCAGTGCTGTTCGGGCCCTTCAATCAGGGTGGCATGGCCTTTCGACCACCAGAGCTCGGATTCGTCACGGGTCCAGATCAAAGGATTATAGGGGGAATTTTCCCAGGTACCAATAGGATTCTGCGCCCTGGCGACGATAGCCATATGGCTGGTAGTTGGACCTGCCGTTCCTCCGGTTGCACTGACCATGTAATACCAGCCGTCTTTCCTGAATAATTTGGAACTTTCCAGGCAGATACATTCAACGGCAATTTCTTCCGGTATCTCCCATCCTTCATATGTTCTTTCAGGGGCGCTGGTGGCTTTGAGTCCATCCTCACTCAGGCTCACCATCTTTCCCTGTGACATGTAAAGGTATCGGTTCCCTTCTTCGTCCATGATATGGCCCGCATCAATGGGATGGGGTTCCAGGGGTTCCATATTCAGCCTTTCAGACCATACTTCGTAGGGCGGATCTGCATACATGACCCAGGGATCCATGCCACCCCCACCGTAAATATAGAGGCGCTCTCCCACAGCTGCAATGTCTGTGGCAGGCGCCTGTCCCTCAAGGGGACTCGCATAGGAAATGGGTTCCCAGTGTTTCAGGTCTGTGCTCTGAAAGACCAGGACAGAGGGAGCGTAACGACCGTTGTTTGCAGTCAGGTAATAAATATCTCCCAGCTTCACCAGGGCAGGATCCGCCCAGTTCCCAGGGAAAAGCATTTTGACGGGATCTTCTGATGCACTGATAACAGCACCTCCATAAAATATACCTGATTCTGTCGCAGGCCGGCAGGATGGCAGGACCACTAAAAAGCTCACTAATAAAAGAGTAACAGGAATTAGGGATTTCATCATCTGATTTATTTAGACACTTACTAATCAAGATGGCTTGTAAGTTACTAAATATATGTTCATAACTTTACCATATGAAAACAAGAAATTCATACCCGGCCATTCTGGTTCCACTTGTCTTGTGTTTTATGGTCTTTACATTGTTTTGCTGCTCATTATCATCAGAACAGGCAGACACTGGAAAACCCAACATCGTGCTTATCCTGGCAGATGACCTGGGATATGGTGACCTGTCCTGTTACGGTCAGGAAATACTGAGTACCCCGAACCTTGATCTGATGGCAAGGGAAGGGGTGATGTTCACCAATCACTATACCGGATGTACGGTCTGTGCACCTTCCAGGGCTTCACTTTTAACCGGACTCCATACAGGGCATGTCTCTGTCAGGGGAAACAGACCGGATATGATCCTCTACGATGAGGAAAACACCCTCGGTGAAAAATTGAAAGAAGCAGGCTATATCACCGGTGCAATCGGCAAATGGGGGGTTGGCAGTCCACCCCCGGCCAACGATCCGGGAAGGAACGGATTTGATTTCTTTTACGGCTATGTAAATATGTGGCATGCTCATAATTTTTATCCCGAGTTCCTTTACCGGAATGGGAAGAAAGAAGTCCTTTCAGGGAACGAGACCTTGCTGATCGATGGAAAAAATCCCTGGGCAGACAGGCCCGAAGGAACCGGTGTAGCAGAGAAAAAAGTCACCTATGTACATGGACTATTCGACAGGGAAGCTCATGATTTTATAAATGCCAACAGAGATACAACTTTTTTCCTGTATATGGCTTACAATGTACCACATGCAAATAACGAAGCCGGTTCTATGTTCCAGGACGGGATGGAGGTTCCTGATTACAGGGAGTTTGATACAACTGAATGGCCCAACCCTGAAAAAGGTTTTGCAACCATGATCCAGAACCTGGATAATTCGGTTGGCCTGATCAATGCCCAGCTGAAAGAACTTGGTCTGGCAGATAATACCCTGGTGATTTTCGTCAGTGATAACGGTCCACATGAGGAGGGAAACCATAAGGTGGACTTTTTTAATTCAAATGGTGACCTGAGGGGCAAGAAGCGGGATCTTTATGAAGGTGGTATCAGGACCCCCTTCCTGGCAAAATGGCCGGGAAAAATTATCCCGGGAAGCATTTCAGATCATATTTCCTCTTTCTGGGATTATATGCCAACCTTTTGTGAACTGGCCGGGATTCCTGCACCGGATGATACTGACGGAATTTCATTCGTAGCTGCGATGACCGGGCATGACGAAGCACAGGAGAAGCACCCCCACCTTTATTGGGAATTCTATGAGGCAGGCGGCAAGCAGGCGGTTCGCAAAGGCAACTGGAAAGGAGTAAGGCTGGATGTCCGCAAAGGAGAGCCCTATTTTGAATTATACGATCTCAGTACCGACCCATCAGAGATAAATAATATCGCAGAACAACACCCGGATATTGTGATGGAAATCCTTCGGATCATGGACAAGTCACATGTTGAAATTCCTGAGATCTCCCTCTGGCATAATTAACCAATGAAACTAATGAAACTGAAATTTTTTTGCCTTCTGGTAATTTTTGCCTCATCCGGAGTAGTTAGTGCACAAAATGACTTTGAGGTAGTAAAACAGCGTGTGGTTTCTCAAATAATGAATACTCCGGTAAACGACACCACCATAGCCGAAATTATTAAGACGATTGATAAAGATGGCAGCTGGCCCGGGATTGACTACGTAGATGTGTCAAGAACGGGTTTTGAACACCGCAAGCATCTGAGTAATCTGGTTGAAATGAGTTTGGCTTTCAACAATAAAGAATCTCGATTTCACAAAAGCAAAGAGCTTAAGCAACTTATCAATCTTTCTTTGAAATATTGGTGCGACCACGATTTTATATGCGACAACTGGTGGTTTAACCAGATTTTCACCCCTGCTTCACTGGTGACTGTTCTGCTGGTTATGGACAACAATGTAGATCCAGAACTTGCTGAAAAAGCAATCCCTATGATTGGACGTGCTCATCTCGAGGCATCTGGTGCACGACAGAGTGGAGATCGAATTAAAATTGGCGGAATAGCCGCAAAAAAAGTTTTGGTAGTTGGAGATGAAATCCAGTTTGAACAATTAATGAAAGTTATCAATGATGAGATAAGGTTTACTACGGGGGACAGGGGCATGCAGCATGATTATAGTTTTCATCACCGTACTGACAGGGTAAACACAACTTATTCATACGGAACTGGTTACGCCGATGCATTTGCCGAGTGGGCTGTTTATGTTACAGGCACAAAATATGCTTTTTCCTACGATAAGATTGAGCAGCTGGTCGATTATTACCTGGATGGAATTTGTAAGCAGTCCGTGTACGGGATTTATCCGGAGAAAGGTGTAGTAAACAGAGGTATCTCCAGGAAAGAAACTTTCCAACCTTACAGCACTGCTACTCCTGAAAGATTATTGGCAGCCACGGACTACCGGAAAGAGGAACTGGAGGAGATTATAAATTTGAGAAAGGGAAAAGTAAAACCAACATCTTCATTTGCTAAATTTTTCTGGCAAACCGAGCATTTCGTTTTTCAACGCCCCGGTTTTTATACTTCCGTAAGGATGTTCTCAGTGAGAAACAGAAATATGGAACAGCCACATAATTTAGAGGGACTAAAAAACCATCACAGGGGGGATGGAACGAATTATTTATCAATCAAAGGAGATGAATACTTAAATATCTGGCCGGTATACGACTGGCAAAAAATTCCTGGAACAACAGTACTGCAGAAACCCGATCTTCCATCGGAACGAGAGATTCAAAAAGACGGGTTCACTGATTTTGTCGGGGCTGTTACCGATGGCCTTTATGGTGCAGCAGGCTTTGATTTTATCAGTCCGCATGATTACACCAAAGCAAGAAAATCCTGGTTCTTTTTTGATAAGGAATATGTCTGTCTTGGAGCTGGCATTGAATCCACATCAGGCTTTCCGGTGGCAACCACAATGAATCAATCGCATCTGAGAGGCGATATAGTTGTAGCAGCCAATACTAATGAAACAAAAATAACTGTGGGCAAACATGAAATGAACAACGTGAGTTGGGTTTATCATAATGGCACAGGGTACATCTTTCCTGAACCTGCCGGCATTCATGTTTCAAATACTGAAGAGAGTGGGACCTGGTATGATATTAATAAGCAGTCGAGCAGTTCAAAGGAGTTGGTTAAGAAAGATGTATTTAAGCTGTGGATTGATCATGGGGTACGGCCGCAGGGACGTCTTGGTGGACTCATAAATGAGACAATGATCGCCAAAGATGTCAAGTATCAATATATCGTTGTGCCAAATGCAGATTTAGAACATATGGATGATGAACGAGGCATAAATATAATTGCCAATAACCGTTTGATGCAGGCTGTAATGCATACTGAATCAGGGATATGTCAAATTATATTCTACCAGGCAGGAGAGCTTATGATCTCAGATAATCTGGTCATATCATTAGCTAGTCCCGGTGCAGTTATGGTAAAGATCGTTGATGAAGTCGTAAAAGAAATTTCCGTGGCAGATCCTACACGCAAACTCAGTCGTTTGCTTATGAAAATTTCTGGAAACATAAATACAAACGATAAAGATTTGCTCAGGTCTGTCTTTGACAGTGAAAAAATGATGAGCGATTTAACGATAGATCTGCCAACCGGATTTTTCGCAGGTCAATCTGTGATCATCGAGTTCTAGTGATCTCAATTAAACTGTAAGAGTGTGAATTATTCAAAGTCCTTACTAATTACCATTTTGCTTATATGTGGAAAGCTTAGTTTTGCCCAGAACCCCATTGTAAAGGATATTGGTATGTCCGATCCACATGTACGGGTATTTAATGATACCATTTATTTGTATTGCGGCCATGACAGTCATCCCGACGATAAAACATGGGTAATGAAGGAATGGCGCATATTTTCCACCATCGATCTGATCAACTGGAAACAGGAAGGAATCATTTCCCCCAGAGACAATTACATGGATGACAACAGCAATGATTGCTGGGCTGGTGATGCTGCCACACGAAACGGAAAATACTATTTTTATTTTTCAGACCGGAAAAGGAGTATAGGTGTAATGGTTTCTGAATCTCCGAAAGGCCCCTTCAAGGATGCCCTGGGAAAGCCTCTGGTATCACCCATGCACGATCCAACAATTCTTGTTGATAATGATAAGCCAAAAACACCTTATTTGATTTATGGAGACAAGGAAGGAGGGGGCTTTCATATTGCAAGGCTCAATGAGAATATGATTTCCACCACCGAGGATCCCAGACCTATCGAAATCAATGGAAAAGAATGGCAGGAAGCCCCTGCCTGGATGGATAAAAATTACATATTCAAACATCAGGAATCTTATTATTTGACCTGGGGACGCGACTATGCTACTTCAAAAAGTATATATGGCCCTTATGAATGTACGGGAGCAGTTGGGAATGGCCATAATTTAAGCGAATATGCCCATGGAAGCTTTTTCTGGTGGAAGGGCCAGTTTTATCATATTTGGTGTTATTATCTGAGACCCGGGTTTAAATATCGCGAGTCCATTATTACCTACTGCCATTTTGATGACAATGGGCGTATTGTAACCGATACAGACTTTCTTGATAAACACTTTGAAACGGGAGTTGGACAGTATGAAGCATCCTGGTCCGAGATTCAGGCTGAATGGTATTATGAAAAATCTCCCGGCATTACAAAAGAAGTTAATGCTGATGGAGGGTTTAGAGCTTCTAATATAATGAATGAGAGCTGGTTGAGATTTGCAAATGTTAATTTCAGGGAACAAACCGATACCTTTTCAGCGAGGGTAATCGCAACAAAAGGGAGTGGACAAATAGAGATAAGACAAGATGGTTTATCCGGCTTATTGCTGGGTGTTATTGATGTCCCAAAAATGAAAGGTCAGAATATTTATAGGATGGTATCCGGAAAATTAAAGGAAGTCAAAGGCACAAGAGATATTTACCTGGTATTTAAAGGTAATGCTAAAAGCGAATTTGACCTGGATTGGTTCAGCTTCTCTGAATGACGTTTCTATCTTGATTGTAGCTTTTCGATCACTTTTCCTTCCAGGCTTGTATACTGCTTCATTAAATTGGCGCTGAGGCAGGAATGGACGGGGTGAATGGCAAGCAGGTCACCGACCCTGGTACCCCTGAACTGTGCGTTTCTCATTTTAATGCACCCATGCTCCTGCGTTATAGAATTTATATACATCCCATCCTGCATGGGAGTCCACCCCTGCTTGCTAAAGTTTAACAGCTTGCCATATGTCAATTGTCCCCTTATTTTCATCGATTCCTTCGAAAAATGTACTGCACCTCCATGGATGACAACTTCCTTTTTATCAGGGTATTTGCCTACCACGGGACAAACCATAGCAACGGCTATATCTGATTCCCTGCACGAACCAATCGATGCCTGCATCAGGTCATAAAACACAAAATTTCCGGGTGTGATCTCGTCAACTCCATTGAAATCTGTCTGTATGCTGCAATTCGGGGTATCTCCATACAAAACTTTTGGCTCGTAGCTGGAAAATTGCATTTTCAGATTTTGCAAATCGGTAATGGCTTTCAGGTGAATCTCGTTTTGCCCCACACGGTTTTTGGCTTTGTAAGAATTCCCGGCGTGGCAATAAAATCCGGAAAACACCAGCTTTCTGTTAAGCCTGGCGGTTTGAATAATCTTTTCTACCTGATCAAATTTATCCGATTTGATACCTGTCCGCCCGTAACCGGTGTCAATATCAATATAATAGCCAACTTCTTTTTCCAAACCATGGAATGATTTTATGGTTTCAACCTGATCAAGCAGGATGGATATCCTGCATTTCGATGAAAGCAGGTTTAAACGTTTTATTTCCAGCGGATTGAATGGGAAAGCAACAAGGATATCCAGCCAGCCATCCTCTGCAAAGTAAGCCGCCATATCAAAGGATGATACCGTTATTTTAGATACACCAAAATCGCGGAACCAGTTGGCGATTTCGTGCGACTGATGGGTCTTGCAATGGGGACGGAATCCAACACCAACTTCTCTGGCTCTGGTGGACATCTTGTCAATATTTTCAAGGCATATTGATTTGTCAAGCAATAAAGTAGGCTTTGTGATTTGCATAATTACTTGATTCCCATCTTTTTCTGGATCTCCTCCAGGCTCAGTCCTTTAGTTTCAGGCATTACAAAAATCACCCAGATCAATTGCCCCACCATGCAGATGGCATAGAAGGCGAATGTATGTCCACCCGATATATCTGCGATAATAGGAAACGTCCAGGATATCGCGGCAGCCATAAACCAATGGGTGAAACTTCCCAGGGCCTGTCCCTTTGCCCTTACCCGGTTGGGGAAGACCTCACTGATAAAAACCCAGATGACAGTCCCCTGTCCGAAGGAATGCGATGCAACAAAAATCAAAATACTTATCAGGACAACTTTCCCTCCAGCCTGGCTGAAATCTGTCCCATAGGTGTAAAATGCCCAGGCAGTCACTGCCAGACTGATGATATACCCCAGGGAACCAATGATCATCAACTTCTTCCTGCCAAAGCGGTCGATTACAGTAAGCGCCAGCACGGTAAAAACAACAAAAGTGCTACCAATGGCAACCGATTGCAACAAGGCTGAATTACTTCCGGCCCCGGCCATCCTGAAAATATGAGGAGCATAATAGAGGACGGCATTTATCCCGGAAAGCTGGTTAAAGATCGCAATGGTCATTGCCAGCAGGATGGGTTTCTTGAATTTTGCACTTAAAAACCATTCTCTGCGATGATCAGTTTCCATATCAAGTGAACTACGGATCTCTGCAATCTCATCCTCAACATTTCCGTTATCGGTGCCACATTTCTCCAACACCAGTGCTGCCTGGCTTTCTTTTCCTTTGGCAATGAGCCAGCGTGGACTCAGCGGAATGAAAAACAGCAAGACAAAAAAGAGAAAAGCAGGGATGGCTTCCACCCCGAACATCCAGCGCCATTCCACCTGGCCTAGTTCCATGGATGCAATAAAGTAATTTGACAGGTATGCTATCAGCATGCCGGAAACAATGTTGACCTGTACAACGGCGACCATCCTTCCCCGTAACCTGGCAGGCGTAATTTCCGCAATGTACATGGGCGCTACAACGGAGGAGCCTCCCACAGCTATCCCTCCCAGGAACCGGTATATCAGGAACATGGTCCAGTTATTAGCCATGGAAGAGCCCAAGGCTGAAAGAAGATAAAGCAATGCAAGGATGAACAGCACATTTCTGCGGCCAATGAGATCTGCAGGCTTTCCAACTATCAGAGACCCTGCTACAGTTCCGATAATGGCGCTGGCTACAGTGAAACCAAGGGTGGCTTTACTTAACTGGAAAAAGTCCACCAACCAATTTGTAGTTCCTGAGATCACCGCTGTATCAAATCCGAATAAGAACCCCCCGAGGGCTGCAACAATCGCCGATAGAATGAGGGTGGGTCTGCTTTTCATGGAAGGAAGGTTTGATATACATCATGAATATAAACATTCCAGGCCATATCCGGGAAACCTTCCCAGGAAAATCAGCAATTTTTCGGGAATCATTTGGATATCTTGATCATATTGTTTAAAATATAGACATAAATATTGACTAGATTTTAATCAAAACAATTTAATTATGGGAGCATATGACAAATTCTGCCAGAGTTGCGGAATGCCAATGGAAAAAGATCCCGGAAGGGGAGGTACCATGGAAGATGGAACAAAGACACAGCAATACTGCAGCCTGTGTTACGAAAAAGGGGCCTTTAAGGATGATTTTTCGAAAGCTGATGAGATGGTTGGTTTTGTCAAAGATAAATTGAAGGAAATGGGCTATAGTTCCCTGAAACGTTGGTTCTTCACTTCCCACATACCCAAGCTGGAACGCTGGCAGACCTGATCAGGGCAAGGACCTGCATTCATCCAAATGGATTACACCCGTCACGAAAAAGAATTATCTTTACCATATGTGTAAGCCATGTCTCTTTTTTGATTTCAGAAAGCTCCTGGTTATATGTCTGTTATCTACAGTCATCTTCGGATGTACTGAAAAGAAGCAGGCCAACATCATCCTCATCATGGCCGATGATCTTGGATACGGTGACCTGGGTTGTTACGGAGGTAATCACGTACAAACTCCAAATATTGACAGGCTGGCTGATTCGGGTATCAGGTTTTTGGATTATCATTCCAACGGCGCTGTTTGCAGTCCCACAAGGGCTG
>DAOUVF010000118.1 GCA_030667765.1 Bacteroides sp. | reverse complement strand
TCCTTTATGGGTCTGATGTTTGTTTCATGCTGATGATTACACCATTGGTAACATCTTCTAATTACTTTTTGACTTTTTTTGGCTTAGTAAATCATATTTACCTAACCTGAGCACTGAAAGCAATGGCAAGCGTGCCCAGAAACAGGCAGATCAGTATATCCGCAAGGTTACCTGTCCGGTTTGCCAGGGTGCAAGGCTGAACAGGGAAGCCCTACATTTCCGTCTGGATGGGGAAAACATTGCCGCCCTGGCCGGCATGGACATCATTGAACTTTTCAGATGGTTTGATGGTATTGAGGAACGGATGAGCAAGCGTCAGCTTGCCATCGCCAGGGATATTCTGAAGGAATTGAGAGGGCGTTTGAAATTCCTGCTGGATGTTGGTTTGGATTACCTGTCCCTCAACAGAAGTGCCAGGAGTTTATCGGGGGGGGAAGGCCAGCGGATCCGCCTTGCGACACAGATCGGTTCACAACTGGTGAATGTCCTCTATATCCTGGATGAACCAAGCATCGGCTTGCACCAGAAAGACAATCTGAAGTTGATCCATGCCCTGAAGGAGCTCAGGGATATAGGTAATTCAATTATCGTAGTGGAGCACGACAGGGAAATGATCCTGGCGGCAGATCATATTCTTGACCTGGGACCGGGAGCAGGTCGTCATGGAGGAGAAGTGGTTGCGAGCGGAGCACCCGATAAGATCAGCCGAAAAACCACACTGACGACAGATTACCTGAACAATAAAAAAATGATCCCTGTTCCGGCCACACGGCGAAATGGCAATGGTCAGAAACTGATCATTACAGGTGCAAGTGGAAATAACCTGAAAAATATTTCTGTGCCTTTCCCACTGGGCTTATTCATTTGTATAACAGGAGTTTCGGGCAGCGGCAAATCATCGCTGGTGAATGAAACTCTGCATCCCATTCTCAGCCAGCGATTCTACCGGTCAGTGAAAGACCCACTTCCTTATGAGGCAATCCATGGTACAGAGCTGGTAGATAAGGTGATCGAAGTGAACCAGTCCCCCCTTGGAAGGACACCCAGATCAAATCCGGCTACCTATACCGGTGTTTTTTCTGACATCAGGAAGTTGTTTGAACAGACTCTGGAAGCCAGGATCCGGGGTTATAAGGCCGGAAGGTTTTCCTTCAATGTAGCAGGAGGCAGATGTGATGAATGCAAGGGAGCCGGCCTGCAGGCTATTGAGATGAACTTCCTGCCGGATGTTTATGTACAATGTAAGGAATGTGGCGGTCGAAGATATAACCGGGAAACCCTGGAAGTAAAGTACAAAGGTTATTCCATCAGCGAAGTGCTGGGATTTACCATCAATAAATCTGTTGACTTTTTTCAGCATATCCCGGCCATTTCGAACAAACTGAAAACATTGCAGGATGTCGGATTGGGGTATATTACTCTCGGACAGCCGTCAACTACCCTGTCCGGCGGTGAATCCCAGCGTGTAAAACTGTCAGCGGAACTGGCCCGAAAAGACACCGGGAAAACCCTTTATATCCTTGATGAACCGACAACCGGACTTCATTTCGATGATATACGTATCCTTCTCGAGGTATTGAATAAGCTGGTAGACCGTGGAAATACGGTGATCGTGACAGAACATAATATGGATGTGATCAAGGTGGCAGACTATATTATTGATCTTGGCAAGGAAGGAGGTATCAGGGGTGGCGAGGTGATGTGTACCGGGACCCCTGAAGAGATTGCACAGTGTAAAACAAGTTATACAGCGGGATTCCTGAAAGAAGAACTGAAACGATCTTCCGGTGTATTAAATCTAAAGAAGCAACTATGAGCAGCAACGAAGAAAAAGTTATCAAAGCCTTTGAAGAAAAGGACTGGAATGAGATCCAGGCAGCCGATTCCTGGAGGATCTTCAAGATCATGTCTGAATTTGTTGAAGGATTCGAAAAACTGGCCAGGATTGGGCCCTGTGTTTCCATTTTTGGTTCAGCCAGGACCGGGCCTGACAAAAAGTATTTCAAACTGGCCGAAGATATCGCATTCCAACTCACCCAGCGGGGATATGGTGTGATTACAGGTGGTGGTCCGGGCATTATGGAGGCTGCAAACATGGGAGCAAGCCGAGGAAAGGGGAAATCAGTGGGGATAAATATCGACCTGCCTTTTGAACAGGAAGCCAACCTGTTTATCGATCAGGACAAGCTCATTACATTCGACCATTTTTTTGTCAGGAAAGTTATGTTCATGAGATATGCCCAGGGCTTCATTGTCCTGCCCGGGGGATTCGGCACACTCGATGAATTTTTTGAAGCCCTTACCCTGATACAGACTGACAAGATCGGGAAGTTCCCCATCGTCCTGGTAGGGAAGTCATACTGGGAAGGCCTTCTCAAGTGGATTAAAGATGTGATACTGGAAGAAGAAAAAAATATCAGCAAGGAAGATATTGATCTCTTCATCGTTGTGGATGAAGCCGAAGAGGCGGTTAACCATATAGAGCTGTTCTATTCAAAATACCTTCTCAGTCCCAATTTCTAGTAACCTCACCGCCGTTTTTATCGTATATGCTTGTTAAGCAAAGCTTAACAGCATTAAGACATTGTTAATTTATTATTTTGAATTGTTACCAAATATTTCTCATATTTACATGTTTGATGTAAAATATTGATAATCTTATGATTAAATCAATTATCGCAGTTTTGCTGCTGTTCCTGGGCACTGCTATGCTGCTGTCTCAGGACCCGGTTACTGTTAAAATGACAGTCCCCTCAGTAGTTGGAGCCGGCCAGGAATTTCGTGTGTCCATCACAATCGATAAGGGGGAACTTGAAGAATTCAGCAGGTTACAGCAGGAGCTACCTTCGGGATTGGTGGCCAGGCAGGATAATTCAGGCTCAGCTGACTATAGTTTTGATAACCAGAGAGTAAGATTTATCTGGTTAAAACTGCCTTCAGAAAGCCCAATACTCCTGAACTACAAGGTATTGGTGAATGAAAGGCTCAAAGGGACCTTTACGCTTGGTGGAGAATTTTCTTATGTAGAGAACAATGAAAGGAAATCGGTTAACCTGCGACCCGAGAGTATCAACATCACGCCGTCACCTTCTGTTAGTGCGGACAGGCAAATTGATATCGGCTCATATACCTCTGTCCTTGCAACGGAACAGGCAAGCACATCCTCGACCAGTAATGTTACCTGTATCCGGCAAACCCCTTACAAAGCCAGAACGGGCAATGATATCATGGTGAATTTGCTGGTGTACAAGAGGAACATGAATAAGTTTGCCAAGATTGAGGAACAGATCCCTCAGGGATTCGAGGCCATCGCAGTTGAATCAAGGGAGGGCCTTTTTACATATAAAGAAGGGGTTGCCAAATTTGTATGGATGAACCTGCCCGAAGAACCCGGTTTCACAGTCAGTTACAGGTTGATCCCGGAAGCTTCGAAAAGCATCGACGATCTTCAGATCAGCGGTACCCTTTCCTATATTCTGGAGGGGAGGAATATCTCTGTCGACATTGTCCAGAAGGACGTATACCTGAGCGGGATCAGCAATGCGAACATTGAGGCTCTTATGGTTTCCCTCGAAAGCGGGGAGGAATTACCTGCAGGCAAACCGGTCCGGACTGAGCAGGTGGAAATCAAACCTCCGCCCGTGAAGGAAGAGAAACCTGTAGTAAAAGAAGAGAAACCTGTCGTCAAGGAAGAAAAACCTGTCATCAGGGAAACCCGCACAGTAAGCACAGGATTATCCGGTGTTCCTGAAAGGCAACGCCTGCCTGTTCAGGATGGTATATATTACAGGGTTCAGCTGGCAGCCACGAGCAGGTTCAGCGATGCCAACAAGGCATTTGCTGCCAACAATTTATCGAGGCCGGTCCTGGTGGAACGACACAATGGCCTGTATAAATATACTATTGGCTCCTTCAGTACATACGACCAGGCGAATGATTTCAGAAACACCGTTTTGTCCAGGGGCATCAGGGGGGCATTTGTTGTCGCTTACAGGAATGGTAAAAGGATCAATGTAATTGATGCCAGGAAGGCAACGGGAGGCTGATTGATACACCCGTATGAGATCCAGGCTTTCCATAGCGTTATTTCTTTCACTGGCAGCAATGCTCACTGTACCAGGCCGGGCAGATGCACAGGAAATCGACTATGATTCACTCCTGATCAGAAGGGTAGAAGTTGAGAATCCTACCTATATGCCTGTGATAGGTGTAGCATTCGGGACCATGCACTTTTTCGGAGACGTACGGAATAGTTTTCCGACTCCTTTGAGTGACAGGTCTGGATTCAAGGTTAATATTTCATCTCCTCCCTTTGACAGGCAAAGGACATTCGTTGTAAATTTTTCCCTGTTATTCGCAGAAGTGACCGGCAATGAGCGTTCGCATGTAAACCTGGACCGGAACCTGAATTTTCATTCCACTATCAATGCCTTTGGTGTGGGCGTGGAGTATAATTTCGGTCATCTGATTAAAAATGAAGCCCCTGTTCTGAAGCCTTTTGTATCCATCGGTTTTGAACCTTTCCTTTTCAGTGCCAAAGGCGATCTGTGGAGGGGGAACGTAGAATACCATTACTGGTCAGATGGAACCATCAGGAATATATCTGAAGCTGACGGGGGTGTCATGCGCAGTGATGTAATAATGAGGGACTGGGACTTTGAAACAGACCTTCGCGAAGCAGATCTTTACGGACTGGGGAATTACCGCCAGTTCAGCTTTACAGTTCCCATTGATTTCGGTCTTGATTTTAACATCAGTGAGCGGATGAAAATGAGACTCGGCACCACATTTTATCTCACCTTTACAGACCTGGTAGATAATGTCAGCTGGGAAGGGGAGGGAGTCACCGCAAATAGCACCAATGATCATTTCGCCTTCACTTATGTCGGCCTGCAACTGGATCTTTTCTCAGAACCCAAGGTCAGGACCGAGGAATTGCTGTTTGCCGAACTGGATGATTTTGATTATCTGATGTTTGAGGATGAGGATGGAGATGGTATCGTGGATGGGGTTGATGACTGTCCCGGGACACCTGACGGCGTGGATGTAGATTCCTCCGGATGTCCCTGGGATTATGACCAGGATGGTGTTCCGGACTATATGGATGATGAGGATTCATCTCCCGGGGCCATCGTGAATGAGCGGGGGGTTGAAATGAGTGAGAATGAACTGGAAAGCCTGCTGGCGACACCAAATGCCATTTCCAGGAGCGAACTCGATCTGTACCTGGTCCCATCTGAACAAAGAGAACGTATGACCTTCGATCAGTTAGATGAAAAATTCCATGGCCTCGATCTGGATGGAGATAAATACCTGAGCTTTGACGAATTGCTCCTGGCAATTGATGACTTCTTTGATTTTAAATCTTTTATGTTGACAGATGAGGTTTACGAGGTCATCAATTTCTTCTTTGCCCAATAAGCCACCTTTGCTTATGTCAGTTTTCCCAGGCGCTCCATATCGCGCTTCATGTCTTTCTTTTTGATGGCCTCGCGCTTATCGTATTTTTTCCTGCCCTTTGCAAGTGCGATTTCCAATTTGGCGTAACCATTATCATTGATGAAAACGCGCAATGCGATAATGGTCAGTCCCTTTTCCCTGGTTTGCTTCTCCAGCTTATTGAGCTCCTTCCTGTTCAGCAACAGCTTGCGGTCACGATAAGGTTCATGATTGTTGTAACTTCCCTGGTCATAGGCTGAGATCCTCATGTTTGTTACCCATAGCTCATTTTCCTTGAACAGGCAGTAGGAATCTGACAGGCTTGCCTTTCCCATGCGGATGGATTTAATCTCCGTACCTGTAAGCTGCATGCCTGCCACCAGTTTATCGAGGATCTCATAATCGAAATAAGCCTTCTTGTTCTTTATGTTTATCCTGTTATCCATCCCTTCTCATCAGGCTGCAAAGTTAATAAGAATTTTTGCGACCTTTGCCGGGATGGCTGCAAACATTCCATACAACCTGGTCACGGTACTGGGACATACAGCCGGGGGGAAAACAAGATTTGCCGCATGTCTGGCCGAAAAGCTGAAGGGTGAAGTGATCAGCGCAGATTCCAGGCAGGTGTACCGCCACATGGATCTGGGCACAGGTAAGGATTATGAGGATTATCTGGTCAACGGCAGGCAGGTACCTGTCCACCTGATAGATATTCTAGAACCCGGCTATGAATATAATGTCTATGAATATCAGAAGGATTTTATCAGGGTATTCCAGGAAGTACATGCGCGAGGCTCATTACCTGTATTATGTGGTGGCAGCGGCCTGTATATCGAGGCTGTCCTGAAAGGTTACAGACTGATCCGGGTCCCGGTGAACCACGAATTCAGGTCAGCGTTTGAGCAGGAAAGCATGGATGACCTCAGAGCAAGACTGGCCGGGATCAGGAAACTGCATAACAAGACGGATATTGTGGACAGGAAACGCCTGATAAGGGCTCTGGAGATCGAGGTTTATTACCAGAAGCATCCGGAGCTGGATGAACAGATGCCTATAATAAAGCCTATGATCCTCGGGATCAAGTTTGACAGGCTCACACGTCGAAAGAGGATCAGTCAACGGCTGGCCGAGAGGCTTGACCGGGGCATGATATTGGAGGTTCAGTCCCTCCTTGACAAAGGTGTCACTCCCGAAAAACTGATATATTATGGCCTGGAATACAAATACATAACAGAGCACCTGGCCGGGCAAACCACTTATGAAGAAATGTTCGCCAACCTTGAGACAGCCATCCATCGCTTTGCCAAGCGGCAAATGACATGGTTCAGGAAAATGGAACGTAAGGGCATAAATATCCACTGGTTCGACGGATATCAACCGCTAAGCGACAAGATCGAAAGAGCTGTTAAACTTTGCCATGGTTAGCACGAGCCGTGCAACAGGCGGAAGACCACCAGGCAGGTTAGAAATCCCATTGCACCTGGCTCATCATGAAAACCAGGGCAAGAATGATCAATAAATTAAAAGCCGCGATCAGGTAATTAAAGGATTTACGATTCTTTTTAAAACGCCTCCTGATCATTATCCCGATGTTGGGGATGAAAAACGAGACGAGTACGATAATGTAATAAATAACCGATGTACCGTCATCCATAATCTCTTCAGTGTTCACCTCGCTATCTGCAAAGAACAGGACCAGGTATACAAAGGCCAGAAAAAAGGCCAGGTATACAAGGTAGGATATTTTCAGTATAACGGTGGATACCTTTCGCTTCCGGTGAAGCCTGAATGGCTTCAGAAGAATAATGGCAATGACGTAGACAAACAGGAAGGTGGCGATAAAAATGAAATGCAGCAGGAACTGAAAGAAATTATTCATGCCGTAGAATATTGTTTCTGCAATTTAAGAAAAAAGATGGCATACGGAACACTCTTGTTTCACAGATCGCTATTTCAGCCACCTGTCAAGCCAGCCGAAGAACTCACGTTGCCAGAGTATGGCATTCTGGGGTTTCGTCACGAAATGTGTTTCTTCAGGGAATACCAGTAACCTGGCAGGGATGTCCCTTAACCTGGCCGCATTGTATGCCTCCAGACTCTGGGTATAGGGTACCCTGAGGTCCATCTCACCTGTTATGATCAGGATGGGGGTATCCCATTTATCTATATGCCTGTGGGGTGAGAACTGGTAATTCCTCGGTTCAGGTTTATCCCAGTAGGGGCCACCATTGTCAAAATTCACAAAAAAGGTTTCCTCTGTGGCGGTGTACATGCTTTCCAGGTTGAAGATCCCGCAGTGGGAAATAAAAGTTTTGAACCTTCCTTCATGTATGCCTTCAAGGTAGAAGGACGAAAACCCCCCGTAACTTGCCCCGATGGCGCCGAGCCTTTCAGCATCAACATAGGGCTCAGCACTCAATGCATCAATGGCGCTCAGGTAATCTTTCATGTTCTGTCCTCCGTAATCAGTCGAGATCTGCAGGTTCCACTCGTGGCCAAAGGTCGGGAGTCCCCTGCGGTTGGGTATCACCATAATGTAATCATGGGCTGCCATAAGCTGAAAATTCCAGCGATAGTGAAAATCAGGGTTAATGGCATTCTGGGGACCGCCGCCACAGAACAGGATGGCCGGGTATGTTTTATTGGCATCAAAAT
>DAOUVF010000263.1 GCA_030667765.1 Bacteroides sp. | reverse complement strand
AGTAGTGTATGGCAGCAAAAAATGCAAATCCAACACCGCCAAATACGATGAAATGAAAATGGGCTACCACGAAGTGTGTATCGTGGACATGTACATTGGTGGCCAGTGCTCCCAGGACCAGGCAGGATCATGATATACACAGCCGGATGCGAGTAAATCCAGAACAGGTGCTGATAGAGGATGGGATCCCCTCCGAGGGCAGGATCAAAAAATCCGATATTAAACAGGCGTTCTCCAACAGTCATCAGCAGGGTGATTCCAATAATCGGTGTGGCCAGCAGCTGAATCCATGCTGTTCCATAGAGGGCCCATGGGAATAGTGGCATTTTCATCCAGGTCATGCCCGGGGCTCTCATACGGTGAATCGTAACAATGAAATTCAGTCCCGTTAGAATGGATGAAAACCCCAGGGTGAACGCCCCGAGTACGGCAGGCAACATGTTGGTTGATGTTTTAAAACTGTATGGTGCGTAAAATGTCCAGCCCGTATCTGGCGGCCCCCCGCCGGAGAATTGAGAGGAAATTGCGATCACTGCACCCAGCACATAAATATACCAGGACAGGAGGTTGAGCCTGGGGAAGGCCACATCTTTTGCCCCGATCAGAATGGGCAGGAAGAAGTTTCCGAAGACAGCGGGTAGTCCGGGGATCACAATCAGGAAGATCATGATGATCCCGTGAAGGGTAAAGAAGCCATTATAGGTCTGGGCTTCCATAATCGTCTTATTAGGAGCGATCAGCTCAAGCTTCATCAGCAGTCCGAGTATAGCCCCAACAGCGAAAAAGGTCATGATCAGGTACATGTACATGAGTCCTATCCGCTTGTGATCGGTCGAGAGGAGCCATGCTAAAATGCCCTTGTGTTTTTTAACCTCGTAAAAACTCGGTTCCTTTCTGGTATCTTGTTGCGATGACATAATACTATTGCTGAATTTTCTTTTTCCTGGAAGTCCGTACAACCAGTATCAATACAATGATGATGGCCGTCAGCGTAATGATCGGCAATGATACGCGTGTCATTGAAATTACATATTTCTGTCCCACCGTATCATAGGCAAAACAAAACTGCAGGATCCGGTTGATCGTTGGTGCAGAGATCCCTTTTGAAGCCTCAGTGATGGCCAGTGTTAGTTCAAAAGGCAGAAAATAGGTTCCGTTCAGGTATCTTGTGATCTTGCCATCCGGACTCACAATCACGATGGTCGCTGCGTGGATAAAGTCATTCCCTGTCTTTTTGTATTTAAATCCAACTGCATCGGTCAGCCTGGCTATATTGGCACTGTCGGAGACGAAAAACTTCCAGTGTTCCCTTGCAGGTTCCGGGCTGGACATCAGGTTCAGGTAGTTATTTTTCTTCCGGTGGGCCAGTTCAATGGATTCACGAGGATCAAAACTGATCGTCAGTACCTGGTAATCTTTGCCCAGTTCCAGGTCCACCTTATCCATTACATCTGCCAGTCCTTCCATCAGGGGACTGCAAATTCCGGGACAACGGTAATAAACAAGGTTGATGATTGTAGGTTTGTCCATTTAAGTGACAGGGAATTAAAACAAGGAGTGAAAGGCTCAGAATGGCAATTATAATTCTCATGCAGATAACATTTTTTATAAATTATAAAGATATATTTTTTAATTTTAGGAATGCTTCATAAATCCACTACCGGATGTCCAATAATATTTTTATAAGGATCTTCAGGTTTTACTATGATGGCTTCAGGGGAATGACAGTCGGTAAAAAGCTGTGGATAATAATCCTGATCAAGCTTTTTGTGTTTTTTGTGATCATGAAGTTATTCTTTTTCCCGGATTTCCTTGAATCGCGGTTCGATAATGACGAGGAGCGCAGTGAATATGTACTTGAACAACTAACCCAATAATTCCAAAATGATTGACAACATTGATCTTTCGCTGGTAGACTGGTCGCGTGGGCAATTTGCCCTGACGGCCCTTTACCATTGGCTCTTTGTTCCGCTTACCATTGGACTATCATTCATCCTGGCATTTATGGAAACATTGTATGTCAGGACCGGGGATGAGAAGTGGAAAAGTATTACTAAATTCTGGATGACCCTGTTTGGGATCAACTTTGCCATCGGTGTTGCCACAGGCATTATCCTGGAATTTCAGTTCGGCACCAACTGGTCGAGCTATTCCTGGTTTGTCGGGGACATATTCGGTGCTCCGCTTGCTATTGAAGGCATCATGGCCTTCTTTTTGGAAACCACTTTCCTGGCGGTCATGTTCTTCGGCTGGAACAAGATCAGCAAGAAATGGCATCTGGCCTCTACCTGGCTGGTTGCCATCGGTGCCAGTCTTTCTGCTCTCTGGATCCTGGTGGCCAATGCATGGATGCAACATCCCATAGGCATGCAGTTCAACCCGGATACGGTAAGGAACGAAATGGTTAATTTCTGGGAAATACTCATGTCACCTGTTGCAGTCAATAAATGGCTGCATACCACCAGCAGCGGATTTGTACTGGGGTCGGTTTTTGTCGTTGGTGTCGCTTCATGGTTCCTGCTGAAGAAAAGGGAGGTTTTGCTGGCCAAACGAAGCATCTTGGTGGCAGCGACCTTTGGGATACTATCCAGCATATTCGTGATCTGGTCGGGTGATGAGTCCACCAGGCAGATCGTTCATGTTCAGCCCATGAAGTTTGCCGCCATTGAGGGACTGTATCATGGACAGGAAGGAGCTGGACTGGTTGCCATTGGCATCATGTCGGAATCTACGGAGGACTCTGAAAATGAAAACATTAAGGACTTTTTCTTCCGGATTGAAATCCCCAATTTACTTTCTTACATGGCCTATGGCCATTTTGAAGCTTTTGTGCCTGGTGTGGTTGACCTCATTGAGGGGAACCAGGAAAGGGGGATCATGTCTGCCGCTGAAAAAATGGAACGGGGCAAATATGCCAGGGAGGTGTTGAGGGACCTGAAAGAGGCAAAAGCAGCCAATGATATCGTTGGATATGAAGCAGAGAAGGCCAAATTCATGGATCCCGGATTCCAGGAAAATTACTTCCGGTATTTTGGTTACGGATTTATAAGTGATCCCCAGCAGTTGATACCCAATGTACCCCTGTCATTTTATAGTTTCCACACCATGGTGGGACTCGGGTTTTATTTCCTGCTGTTGTTTATCCTGATGCTCATTTTTGTTTATCGGGATACCATTGAGCGAAGACGCGGATGGCTCCGCCTGGCGATCTGGAGCATTGCCCTGGCCTACCTGGCTTCCGAGTCCGGTTGGATCATGGCAGAAATGGGCCGGCAGCCCTGGGTGATCCAGGATCTCATGCCCACCTTCGCCGCTGTTTCACAGATCGACGCCGGAATGGTGCAGGTCACCTTCTGGTTGTTCGCGGCCATCTTTACCGCCCTGGCCATTGCCGAGGTAAGGATCATGATAAGACAGATCAAATTAGGACCAAAAGAAGGGAGGAAATAACATGTTTGGAAATCTTTCGCATTTAGCATTACAGCAAGACTGGTGGGTAATCATCTCACTGCTCGCCAGCTTACTGGTATTCCTGATGTTTGTTCAGGGGGGACAAACACTGATCTTTACCCTTGGCAAAAAGCCCATGCAAAAAACCATGCTGGTCAATGCCCTTGGCAGGAAATGGGAGTTTACATTTACTACCCTGGTTACCTTCGGAGGGGCTTTATTCGCTGCCTTCCCACTATTCTATGCCACCAGCTTCGGCGGCGCTTATTGGGTCTGGATGGCCATCCTGTTCTGTTTTATTATCCAGGCCATTGCCTATGAATTCAGGTCGAAGCCTGATAATTTCCTTGGACAAAAAACCTATGATGTTTTCCTCCTCATTAACGGCGCCCTGGGGACCATCCTGATCGGGACCGCTGTGGGTACATTTTTCAATGGAGCCAATTTCTCGGTCAATGAAATGAACCTCTCAAGATGGGAAACATCTGCTTACGGACTGGAGGCAGTGCTGAACTGGCATAATGTCGCATTGGGATTAACGGTATTCTTCCTGGCCAGGTTGCTGGGTATCATGTATTTTATAAGGAACATTGAGGATGAAGATCTGGTGAGAATATCCAGGAAACATCTGCTTATTAATGCTATACCATTTCTGGTATTCTTTCTGGCATTCACCATCAGGCTCCTGGTCATGAAAGGTTTTGCCTATGATCCTGAAACCTATATGGTCAGTCATGAAAAATTCAAATACCTGCATAATTTCCTGGCCATGCCCCTGGTGATCATCCTGTTTCTGACAGGGGTGTTGCTGGTTTTGTTTTCCCTGTACAAGACGGCATTTACTGATAGTATCAATGGCTTTTACTTTGGGGCTGCCGGAACAGTACTGGTGGTATTCTCGTTGTTTCTTATTGCGGGACTGAACAACACTTGTTATTATCCGTCGAACTATGATCTCCAGAGCTCCCTGAATATTGTCAACAGTTCATCAAGCCATTATACATTGACAGTCATGAGTTATGTTTCCCTGCTATCACCCCTGGTGATCGGTTATATATACCTCGCCTGGAGTGCTATCAATAAAAAGAAGATCGATCCGGAGGAGATGGAGAATGAATCCCATGTTTATTAATCACGAAAACAACAGATCATGTATTTATCATCCATATTACAGTTCCTGAGTTGGCCGCTCTTTATCCTGATCAGTTATTTTGTGATCCGGTTTGTGATAAAGATATCAGAGAAGAAACATCCGCCGGTGGAGGATTGACAGAGCGATATTACCGGTTTCTCTGGTGTTTTATTCGGTATGCAGGGTATAATCAAATCCCTCAATAATGGGATTGATGAGGATCTT
>DAOUVF010000444.1 GCA_030667765.1 Bacteroides sp. | reverse complement strand
TCTTTGAACTCTTTGTTGGAAGATCGACCGGGATCGCAGCATAATTTTCTGCCGTTATTCCGGTTGGAAGAGTTAGTTCCAGATCTCCGTATACCGCTCTTTCACTGAAGTTGCTGAGGGTTACCTCCAGATCATAACCATTGACCACTGCCTTCAGATCCACATGATCACCGTAATACTCCTCAAGAAAAACCCTGTCAAGCAACAACATCTGCAGGGTATTCCGGTATAGGGCGGGTCCCAGCATCTTGCCCTGCTCCAGCACACCTGTGGCACGCCTGTCAAGTATGGCATCCCACATCGATTCCCGGGTAAGGGGTATATCCTTCTCTATAAACAGTACCATGCTGTTCAGGGCATCCTGATCAAGCGTTCCGGGCCTCAGAATAAACGGAACATTGTCATGGTCAATTTGTTCCTTGTTTCCCTCGCTGGCCAGATAACCATCGTAATGGAAGGGATCGGCCGTTGTATCCCAGACCTGCCGAAACACGTAACCCCCTTTCTTACGGGCATATTCATTCCACGATTCTTTGGTGAACATGCTCTGTACCTGAAATCCCTCATAATCCCTGCACCCATAGACCGGCCAGAATCCCACATCTGTGACCACATCAAGGCTCATCTGTTTCATCCACTCCTCCAGTTCGTCTTTAGCCAGAAAATCCATGTATCCACTAAAGACAAACCAGCTGTTTCCTTCATTCATGCCTGTCCCGATCACCTCCAGGGGATGTCCTTTGGTGCAGGTAACACTCTTTAACAATGTCTCTGCTCCAAACCAGCCTTTATGGAGGGTATACTGGCTGATGATCCTGGAGGTATTTTCAATGAGCTCTCCCACTGTCTGGCGTGTGGCCTCATCGGTTGAACTAACCACAAATAAATTGCTTTCGCCATGTTTAAGCAAAAAGGCATCTGCCCTTACCATGTTTACGGCTTCATATTGATGGCTTTTCAGCCCTCTGGGGTATTCCCAATCCCCCGGTAACTTTGAAATAAGCTTTTTACCCGCTTCCGATCCGGGATCCAGAAGAACCAATACGTTCCCTTTCGAAATGGCACCTTCCAACTGATCCGGATCAGGCTGGTTCAGGATGGCATAGGTTCCTGAAAGGAGGGTGTTCATAAACCCTTCCTGCATGATCAGGCCGGGAATACCCATGTCCTCGGCAATATCCACCTTGCTTTGCAGGATGGTCTTCTCCACATCAGAAATTGCCATTTTGAAAAGATTGCCGTAACGGTACCACTTATCATAAGTATTATGCCAGTGATTTGTATAACCGTTAAACTGGAATTCGCTTTTGATTATATGATCGGCAGGAGTTGACTGACCCTTATTATATTTGTAATCGGCTGTTTTCTGGCTATAAACACTACAGCTGGTTGAATAGAGAAGAAGGACCATGATAAGCGTGCCAAAAGAAAATGTGCTCCGTCTGAAATCTTTCATATTCACTCGATTATTTTGCGGTAGTAATTAAATTCTTCTCCCGCAGGTCTTTCACCCCATTCTCCCATGGTCCGCCGGCACCCCATAAATAATATGTAAAATACATGGTGCTTTTCTGAATAATTGGCGTCCAGGGCTGAAATTCTGCATAGTAATGATGAGAGTCCCTGTTTTTGGGATGGTTCAGGAACATATGTAAAAATAAAGGTTGCGATACCGGAAATGCCCCAACGAATGCAACATCGTCCATGGTCTCATACCCTGCATGCCATCCTTCACTCAGGTAAAATACCTGGCCCCAGCTTCGTTCAGGCATCATTCTGATTTCTACAATTCCATCTACAGTCGGTATTGTATATATATCTTCTGTCCAGTGTCTCTCGCCTAACTCAAGTATTGGCTGAGGTCCGAGTACATTGGCATAGGGATCCTTGAAGGTCAACGCAAAACGGACCTCTAACAAAGGCGAATTACCATATAGCGTAAAAGTTTTTTCCAGCCGGTTGCCAAAATAATCTGCCCACATCCTTACCCGGACATAATCGCCTTCCTTTTTTACGATCTCGGCATCATAAACCCAATGGGTTTCCATACTGGCCTGCCCCAGGAAATCTTCAAATCCTCCGTATGGATAATATCCCCTTTCTCTGAACGGCCGTATATCATCAATGGCTTTCTCCGGCCAGATTTTGGCAAATACATTATCATTCCGGCTCTTTACGGTATAATCAATTACACGTGCACCTGCTTTAATGAGGGTGATCTGCACACTGTCATTTTCCATCTGGAATTCACTAATTCCGTCACCATCCACATCAACCTCATTTGCGCTGACACTCCCTTCAGCTTTTCCCACTCCCAACTGCGAAATATATTCCTGTCCCAGGCTGGTGACCCGTACATTATACTTTCCGGGGGGTGCCTCCAGTTCAAACAATAAATCCTGAAAAGATCCTTGTTTCGCTGTGCATGATTGCTCACTTTCGAATATTACTTTTTGGGCATCTTCGCTGTCAATTATCTGAACCTGAACAGGGAAAGATGTTCCCTTTGTAAAATTATGGATGGTAACAGGAAAGGAGAATTTTGGTGTGTGGCCGTACAGAACCTGGTGTACTGAAATGGCAGGGGGAAGATCGAGCATGGCAATGGTGCTTTTTATCTGATCATCCCAGCGGCAATGAACTGCGATCGGATTGGTCCTCCCCATAGCCGATGCTTCAGGCTGGATTTTATAGGTGAAAATTTTATGGCTCCGTGCAGGTAAACTGAATTCCATAGAACCCAAATCTTCAGCCTTCAACTGGCCAGGTAATGTTAACTCCAATGAACCTGATATCTCTTCAGGATAGGTGTTGGTTACCGTGACTATCAGTTCATAGCCCTCGACCCTTGCATCAAGATCGATACGGTCTCCGAAATATTCCTCAAGCCAGACCCTGTCCAGCAGCAACATTTG
>DAOUVF010000211.1 GCA_030667765.1 Bacteroides sp. | reverse complement strand
TGATACCCAACTCTCCCTGTCCTATGGACAGAGACCTGACCGTTAGAAAGTTCCAGTGCCCTTCACCATAAATATTGTTATAATATTGAGCTTCAGGAACAAAGCCTGTAAGCTCATTCTCAAAATCTGAATGAAGGTAGTCCCCTAAACCGAAGGACAGGACATGTTCCCGCCAGTTTCTATAAGCTGCGGCAGTAGTCTCGAACTTCGGATCGGTCAGAATGGCCCGGTATACATAGTTAAAATAAGCATTACAACTCATTTGCACTGCACCTCTGAAATCCAGCGGCGAAGGATGCATGTGACAGGCTACAGAATATCCTCCCATGTAAAAGCCCATATCACAATAATACTCAGATGCCGTTGTGATAACTCCTTCCTGTAATGCTATTGCACCATTAACCGTTTTGAAGGTTGACCCGGGTGCATAAAAAGCCATAAGGGCCCTGTTAAACCAGGGCTTCAGAGTGTCCTCCGAAAGGTCCCTGAAATTTTCCGAACGTATCCTTCCGACGAGCAGGCTGGGTTTATAGGCAGGTGAAGTCACAAGGGCAAGGACCTCACCTGTTGATGGTTCCAGGGCAACGATACTACCGCTGAATTTCGTCATTAATTTTTCTCCATATTCCTGGAGACCGGCATCAAGGGTAGAAACCACATTTTTCCCCACTTCCGTCTTCCTGTCAGCCCGCCCTCCCTGGTAAGACCCTTTTATACGGTTATGTACATCCACCAGGAAGATCTTCCTTCCCTTTACCCCCCTCAATACCTCCTCGTAGGCCAGTTCTATACCCGTGACACCGATATAGTCACCCATCTGGTAATATTGATTTTCCTCAATGTCTTCCTCGCTGACCTCACCCACAAATCCAAGGGCATGTGCTGCTATGTCACGCGGATACTTTCTCAGGGTCCTGGGCTGAACGAAAAATCCTGGAAACTTATACAGTTTTTCCTGCATGACGGCATAGGTAATGGATGAGATCTGTCGCAGGAAAATGGAAGGTTTATATACAGAATAATCCCTGGCAGCCACTATCCTCCGGATAACCTCACTTCTCGGAATTTCCAGGATCCTGCAAAAATCAACCGTATCGAAAGCTTGCAATTGTCCCGGGGTGACCATCAGGTCATAGGCAGCCTCATTATAAACAAGGATCTCCCCGTTTCGATCATATATCAGTCCCCTGGCAGGATATTGAATTTTAATCTGCCTGGCATTTCTTTCAGCAGTGGATTTGTAACCGGACTCAACTATCTGTAAGAAAAACAGGCGAACCAGGAAGATGATCCCGAACAGCACAATAATGCCGCCAATAACATATTTTCTGCCGGCATAAGGATTCATTTATTTTCGGTATATAAAATACTGGCTGAGCATTATCAGTATAACTGAGAAAAGTGAACTTAACAGGACCCGCAGAAAGGTAGAAAAAAATTCACTAAACCTGAAAACCTCGATATAGAAAAGAATGAAGTGATGTGCCAGGACAAGTATCACGGTATACCTCAGGAACCATTGGAAGCCATAATAATGGAGGCGGGGAAAGGTGCCTGTTTCATAGCCATCCCTTGGTGCGCTCATCTCTAGTATATAAGGTCTCAAAAATGCCATGAAAACCGAGGCTGCAGCATGCATGCCAGGCGTCTGGCTGAAAAGGTCAACCATTAATCCAAGGGCAAAAGCAGAGACAAGCAGTACCCATTTCGGCGTCTCAAAGGGCATCAGCAGGATAAAAAGGATGTAAAAATAGGGGACGATAAACCCGCTGATTTGAATGTTGTTAATGATCAGTACCTGGACCAGCACCAGTACAATGAATCGGATTATATTTCTTGGCAGCAGTTTAATCATTTCCTGAAATCCTTTCGAGTTCGCGTTGGTCTTCCTGGAGCAGGTTGCGGATCACATTTACATATAGAAGGTTTTTATAATCTACTGCTATATCCACTGCAATGGTATAAAAGTTTCCTTCCCTGGCTTCGAATTCAGCTATGGTGCCAACCATGATCCCTTCCGGGAATATGGCTGAATATCCACTTGTCACAATGGTGTCTCCGGATTGAATTTCGACATGAAAAGGGATCTCCTCCAGGATGGCCGCCTGGTAGCCGGAACCAGTCCAGGAAAGTGAACCGAAGTAACCATTCTTGAGGATCTTGGCGCTCAGCCTGAAGTTCCGGTTGATCATGGGGATGACCATGGAATAATTACCTGAAGTAGCATAGACCACACCCACAACGCCATTCGGGGCAATGACCGCCATTTCAGGTTCAATGCCATGGTGACTTCCCTTGTTCAGGGTGATGAAATTGAACTGCTTGTTAACGGAATTATTGATCACCCTGGCGGGTATGTAGGAAAACTGCCGGTGCGGAATTGAATCATATCCGCCATCATAGGTTGTCTCCCGGTTTCGCAGCAGCCGGTCCATCCGGTTGCGCAAGAGGGTGTTCTCCATGTAGAGATCCCGGTTGGTCTGCCTGATGGAAAGGTATTCCCTGATCCCTCCGAATGTTTCATAATATGAACCCTGTAGGGATTTTGAGAAATTGATGAACTGGGCTCTTTGATAGTTGTTCTGCTGCACGATAAGGATCACGGAAACCGTTTCCAGCAGGAGGAAGAGGAAGAAGAAATGATACCTGATTATAAATCTTAACAGATTTCTCATTATTACCTCATCAGGAAGGAGAACTTGTCCACATTTTTCAATGCGATACCCGTTCCCCGGGCAATCGCCTGCAGGGGATCTTCAGCCAGATGGAATGGAATATTGATCTTTTCGGTGAAGCGTTTACACAAGCCTCTCAGGAGTGCGCCGCCCCCCGCCATGTAAATTCCCCTGTTTACGACATCAGCGTATAACTCCGGGGGTGTTTGTTCAAGGACTGCCAGGATGGAGGTTTCAATTTTGCTGATTGATTTATCCAGACAGTGAGCGATCTCCTGGTATGAAATAGGTATTTCGATCGGCATGGCAGTCATCAGGTTGGGCCCTCTTACGGTATAGTCCTCCGGGGGTTCATCAAGGTCAGGCAGGCTCGACCCGACATTGATTTTTACGTCCTCAGCCGTTCTCTCACCAATCTTAATATTATGCTGATGCCTCATATAAGCCTGGATATCAGCCGTAAATCCATCACCGGCTATCCGGATGGACTGGTTGCAGACTATCCCACCCAGGGAGATTACGGCAATTTCTGTGGTCCCTCCGCCAACATCAACAACCATACTTCCTACCGGGGCCTCGACATCAATGCCGATACCAATGGCAGCAGCCATGGGTTCATAGATCATATACACATCCCTGCCGCCTGCATGCTCGGCAGAATCCCTGACAGCCCTGCGCTCCACTTCAGTGGCACCTGAAGGAATACAAACTACCATTTTCAGGGCAGGATTAAACATCTTGGGTTTTGTATTGATCATCTTGATCATGCCCCTGATCATCTGTTCAGCTGCATCAAAATCGGCGATTACACCATCCCGCAGTGGCCTTATGGTTTTGATAGATTCATGTGTTTTCCCATGCATCTGCCTTGCCTTTTCGCCAATGGCAATCAGTTTCGATGTATGCTGGTCAATGGCTACAATGGAAGGCTCGTTTACAACAACCTTGTCATTATGTATGATAATCGTGTTTGCGGTCCCCAGATCAATCGCTATCTCCTGCGTCAAGAATGAAAACAATCCCATATTATCATTGTGTAGTTAAAATACTTAAACTGATTTATGCATAAAATGTTACACCGTCTCCAATAAATCGTCTAATATATTAATTTTTAATGTTTGAAGTGTCTCGTACCTGTCACAACCATGGCCATATTGTGCTGGTTACAGTAATCAATCGACTCCTGGTCCCTGATCGATCCGCCGGGCTGAATAACCGCTGTGATCCCCTCCTTATCTGCAATTTCAACACAATCCGGGAAGGGGAAAAAGGCGTCGGAGGCCATGACTGAGCCCTTCAGGTCAAATCCGAATCCCTTTGCTTTTTCAATGGCCTGTTTCAGGGCATCCACCCGCGAGGTTTGTCCCACTCCACTGGCCACCAGTTGATTGTTCTTTGCCAGGACAATGGCATTGGACTTGGTATGTTTGACCAGTTTGTTGGCAAACACCAGGTCATTCACTTCCTGTGCTGAAGGAGCCCTCTTTGTTACGGTCTTCAGGTCATCTGCAGTCTCTGTACTGGTATCCCTGTCCTGTACAATAGCACCGGTCAGCAGGCTCCTGAATTGCTTTCCAGGAAGATCAAATTCTTTGATGATCAGGATGATCCTGTTTTTCTTCTGCTTTAATATCTCCAGTGCCTCACCGGTGTAGGAGGGTGCAATAATGATCTCAAAAAACAATTTATTGACCTCTGCTGCAGTTTCCTTATCCACCCCGGAATTTGTGATCAGGACGCCCCCGAAAGCAGATATCGGGTCCCCTGCCAGCGCATCTTTCCAGGCCTCCAGTAACACAGGCCGAATTGCCAGTCCACATGCATTATTATGTTTCAGTATGGCAAAGCCTGTATCTTCAAAATCCTTTATCAGTCCAACAGCAGCATCAATATCCAGCAGGTTATTATAGGAGATTTCCTTCCCGTGCAGCTGATCGAACATTTGCTCAAAATCACCGAAATAAAATCCCTGTTGATGAGGATTTTCCCCATACCTGAGCCGCTTCCCCTGCATGGAACTATATTTGAAGGCCGCATTTTGATCCCCGGCGAAATAATCATGGATCATGGTATCGTAATGCGAAGAAACCGCAAAGGCCTCACCAGCGAATTGTTTTCTGTCCTCCTGTAAAGATTCGGCTCCCCTTTCATTAAGCAGGTCAAGCAGCGCGCCATACTGCTGTTTGGAGGAAATAATGATCACATCATCAAAATTTTTGGCAGCAGCACGGATAAGTGAAATGCCACCAATATCAATTTTCTCAATGATCTCGGCATCGCTTGCACCTGATGCGACTGTTTCCTCGAAAGGATAAAGGTCAACGATCACCAGGTCAATCCCTGTAATATCATACTGGTCTACCTGCTCCCGGTCACCTTCCAGGTCTCTCCTGAACAGGATACCACCAAAGATTTTCGGATGAAGGGTCTTTACCCTTCCCCCCAGGATTGAGGGATAGGAGGTCAGATTCTCGACAGTAGTCACTTCAGCACCCAGGTTTTTGATAAAATCAGCGGTGCCGCCGGTAGAGATAATTTTGATTGAAAGTTCCTTTAGTTTCTCCACGACGGGAGCCAGGTTCTGCTTGTCAAAAACTGAGACGAGTGCAGTGCTAATTGTTTTTATATCAGTCATTTACGCCTAAAATTTAAATTTGGATAAAGATAATTAAAATGTTGCATAAATTAGGTACATTTACACGGAAAACCTTAACATACCGGATTGTTCTGCAATGAGGAAGATCTTAAAAACCTTAAACCTTCTGCTTGAGAGTTTTGTTTTTGCTCTGAAATCGGTTATTGTAAACAGGTTGCGGACGGTGTTATCTTTGCTGGGCATTACCATCGGTATTTTTGCCATCATATCGGTATTCACCATTTTCGATTCCCTTGAGATCAATATCAGGGAAAGCCTTGCCGAGTTCGGGGAAAACGTGATCTATATAGAGACATGGCCATGGGCGCCCGAAGATGGGGAAGAATATGCTTGGTGGCAATACTGGAACCGGCCTGTTCCGAAATACAGGGAATATGAAATGATCAAGGAAAAGAGCCAGCTTTCTGAAGCTGTCTGTTTCTGGTCATTTACCAACAGGGTGGTCAAATACAAGAACAATTCTATCAGTG
>DAOUVF010000264.1 GCA_030667765.1 Bacteroides sp. | reverse complement strand
TAACACTGGCCGGAAATATGCCCTTGTTCTCTTTGCCTTCGCTCTCTCCGTACAATTGCTTCCACCATTCTGAAAAATAGATGAGTTTTTCATTGTAGTTGGCCAGGATCTCGATTGACCTTCCATTGCGGTACAGGGCATTTCTTGCTGCAGCATAGAGGGCTGCAGGATTTTCCCTGAAGGGAGTATCGGGGCCTGTCTGTTCTTTCAATCCAATAGCCCCCTTGATAAACTCCCGGATATCATACCCGGCACAGGCAATGGGCAATAAGCCTACAGGTGTGAGAACGGAATACCTTCCGCCTACATCATCCGGGATGATAAAAGAGCGGTAGCCCACCTGGTCAGAGAGTTTCCTGAGTGCACCCTTGCTCTTGTCCGTGATGGCAATGATCCGCTGATTGGCTTCCGCGGGTCCTACTTTCTCTTCGAGGTGTTCTTTCAGGATCCTGAATGCAATGGCCGGTTCTGTGGTTGTCCCTGATTTCGAGATCACAATAATGGCATAGCTATGTGTATCCAGTACCTCAATCAACTCGGAAAGGTAATCCTCTCCAATATTCTGACCGGCGAAGATTACATCGGGACCTTTCTTCCCTGCCTTGTATTTGTCAAAATTATGGCCCATTGCCGAGATAATGGATTTTGCCCCCAGGTAGGAACCCCCAATACCCACGACCACGATTATTTCTGCCTTTTCATTCAATAATGCCGCAACTTCCTCGAGCCTATTGATCTCCACCTCCGGAATGTTTGATGGCAGGTCAAGCCAACCAAGGAAATCATTGCCTGCACCTGTTTTTTCGCTCAGGGACGTTAATTGTGTTTGAGCCTGTTCCTGAAATCCCAGGATAGATTCCTCCGATACGAAGGGATATATATTGGCTATATCAAGCTTGAGTCCGGCCATTATAATAAATTATTAAAGTATTGAAAAATACTAATAATATCTCAAACCCCCATGCGCTCCGTGGCTGCCACCAGGTAAGGGAGGATAATGTCATTTTTACTCTCAGTGGTGCCATCGTATGTAACAGTGACTACAGGCACCCCGCTAACCGCTTTGATCTTCCTGGTCATGGCCTCGGTAATCAGGGCAGGACAGCAGAAAGCAGGATTTGTCTGGATAAACAGTGAAAGGTCAGGATGATATTCAAGGATATGAAATATTTTCAGCAGGTTATCATAAGATTCACCTGAATGATAGGGCTTGACGTTGAAGGTATCCAGATGTTTTTCAAGGCTTTCCGGACTGATTTTCTCTTTGATTCCGATGATGCTCTCAAATTGCCTGTAATACTTCATGTCAAGTTTGTCGAGCAGGGTAAGCATGATCCTTGACAGTATGGCCATGGAATATTCACCTTTTTTGCGCATTCTCCGGATGACATTGCTGGAAGTGATTTTTACATAATCATGATAGGGTGTAGTAACTACAACCCCGCCGGCATTTTCAACAAAATCGATCAAATTTTGATTCATCACTTCATGATCCCTCACAAAGAAGTCCCCGAAGATAGCTACTTCTGGTTTTTCCCGGTTATCAGAAATGCTTATGCCATTGAAAAGCCGGGCCATTTCCATAACTGCAGTTTCAAGGTCAGGCTGACCCCCAAATGCATTTTCAAGTACAGCCAGGGAGCTTTCAATGGCATGGTTGGTGCTACCCGGGACCTGTTCATACGGCCTGACCTGGCATGCCATTTTCCTGATCAATCCACCGAGCATATATGCGAAATAGGTTTGAATGGACATGCCGAGCGAAATATCCAGGTTGGAGACCCATCCCTTATAAACACTTACGTTTTCTATCCCTTGCCCGTAATTTTCCATCAGGGTTTTAATGTATTCCGGGTAGAGCCGGAAATTGCAGGTCAGCCTGGATTTGGCCATCCATAGCAGGGTATTGGCCGGATCCAGTGAGTGCTTCTCGATATAATGGATGGCATCCTGAACTACAATATTGATGGGAATGCATTGGCCGGTATTGTGGGCCATGCTTTTCCTGATACTCAGGTCAGAGGGTTCCAGGAGGCGGGCGTCTATACCCTTCTTTCTGAAGACGGCGGTCATAAGGCGTGCTGAATAGGAATCCCAGTTTGGCAATAACAGGGTCTTATCCCCGATCTCATGCTCTACCTTAGGGAAAATAGCCGGGATTTTCTGTTTGGCGGCAGAAGGCTTTCTTGAAAAATGGTTCCTGAATGAACGCAGGGCTGCTTCTATGCGGGTTTCATATCCCACTCCGGAATCATGTTCATCGATCTGTAGGATAAGGTATGGTTTGGAATGCGCCTCAAGCACTTTCTTAAAGTAATCAATGATGAATGAATCCGGTGCACACCTGAAGGCTGTAACCAGGACAGGGTAGAGTCCGGGTGTACGGGCAATATAATCCGCAGCTCCAAGGATATTGGCTGCATAATGCCAGGGTACCTTCTGTAAAACTTCGCGGGTAAATGAGGACTTATAAGTATCCACCGGTAACATGTCCTGAAAGAAGCATTTTACACTCCTTGTGGAAAAATACTCCGGTATGCTTTTGTTCAGTTCACCGGAAAGAATTACATATGGCCGCCCCAGTAAAACCACAGAAAGATCATGACCAGGCTGGAATTCCAGGTTGAATCTTTCCTTCCAGTCCGATGCCTGACTTTCAGCAAACACGGAAGCCTTCTCCCATGCTTTACTGATGTTATGGAAATTAATATCATCGTTCAATACTTTCTTCAGGGACCGGTACAGGGCTGTTTTGTATTTTTTCGGTGACTGGCTGAAATCCATCTCGGGCACAATGAATCTTTTCTGCAATTTCATATCCCCGATCTGGGATACTATGGATGGACTGAACTGTGTGTAGTAACAGTAATTCCTCTCCCGTGCTGCTGATCTGTCCCGTGTTTCTATATACACCGGAAGGAAAATATAATCAACTTTTTCAGTAAGTGACTTGACATGTCCGTACATGGATTCTATGGGTGCGCAGAATTCTGCACCCGCAAGATGCTTCCCGGCTTTCAGCAATGTTTTATCGGTACTGCTGGTGATGAGATCCACGCCGATTTCGCGGAAGAAAACCCGCCAGAAAGGAACTTCCTCAAACATATGAAGGGCAGAAGGGATCCCGATTTTGATCTTTGATCCTGTGGACTTCTCAATACGCGTATCAAAGGACTTTTTCCACTCAGACAAAAGTCTGAATCCGGCTTTTTCCCTGGCTACATACTTCGGCGTTTTATAATCTCTTCCACAGAGGAAACCATAGGCGACCTCTTCATCTTTTATCCTGGCTATGGTCAGTTTACAATGGTTGTTGCAGAGTTCACAGATCTCGGTCCTAACTGGGATATGCGTATGATAGAGCTGGAGTCCCCTGAATTGGCTCTTCCTGATCTTTTCCTCCTGCATGACCAGGTTTATTCCATATGCCCCTGTCAGGTGGCAGAACCTGGAAACAAAAATCTCCCTGCCCAGTTTTTGCTCAAAAGCAGCCACCAGGGCCTTATTCCTGGCTGTGGCACCCTGGAAGCAGACCTTTTTGCCGATCATCCCTTCCATGGCTACTTTTTTCAGGTAATTATCCCTCACGGAAAAGAGCACGGCAGCCAGTAATTCATCAACAGAATATCCCTCGTTGATGAAATTATTGATATCCCTCTCCATAAAAACAGTACACCTGTCACTGGTCAATGGCGCTTTTTGGCCTTCCACACGCACTGCATATGCCGCCAGGGCTACATCCAGTTTTATAGCCTGCTCTTCAATAAAGCTTCCGGTACCTGCGGCACATACCGCATTCATCTGGGAAAAGACCACCTCTCCATCCCTGAGTACAGTAAATTTGGCATCCTGGCCACCAATCTCTATGATGGTATCAATTTCAGGATTCAGGTGAATGGCTGCCCGTGCATGTGCGGTGATCTCATCCAGGATAATGTCGGCATTCAGTATTTTCCCGATCAGCTTTCTTCCTGAACCCGTGGTACCTGCGCCCAGGATAGCAGGAGACCAGGCATGCTTTGACATGAATGTTTCCAGGGCTTCCATGATGCTATGCACAGCCTCTATTGGTTTACCGGAGGTGTAAGTGTAGTAACCGAGCAGGGGTAGATTGTCGCCGGTGCTGATAAGGGCTTTTGTACTGGTGGAGCCAATATCGAATCCTATATAAATACCATCTGGTTTTTCCCGGTCGGGATCTTCGAACAATTCCACCTCGACGGTCTTTTCATATCCCCTGATCACGGATCGATGATCCCATCTATTGGTTTTACTGAAATCGGGATACTGGCTGAGCGACAATTCGAGTGGTTGGTAATAGTATTTCCGCTCCTCAGTGTTGTGGGAAAAGATCTTGATGAGATCTTCAAGTGTTTTTCTGTCATTATTCTCCCTGTATCCCTCAAATGCCAGCAATCCGGTTCCAAGTGCCCCGAAAAGGTGCGAATATGGATGTACGATCAGCTCGGACTGAAGCATTTCCCGGATATATGCGGCTACTACCTGGTTTTTGGATACCCCGCCTGTAAACAGTATCTCACAGTTCCGGGCAGAATCATGGAAAAGCGTATCGGTAATATTTTTTGCCAGTCCCCTGCATAGCCCGTCACATATGGCCGCAAGTGAATGGCCTTCCTGTTGGGCATGAATGAGGTCGGTCTTGGCAAAAACAGAACAGCGGGATGCAATGTCGGGGACATTGTCGCTGTTTCTTTCAGCCAGCTTACAGAATTCCTCAATTGACGGGATGTCCAGCCTTTTGGCCTGCTGATCCAGGAAACTCCCTGTACCAGCGGCAC
>DAOUVF010000234.1 GCA_030667765.1 Bacteroides sp. | reverse complement strand
ATATCCCGGATAATGGCTTTTTCCAGAACCAGTTTTCAGGTGAATGAAAGGGGATCAGGACTGCTACCTTCAAAGAATTCCTGGAAGCCAGAGTGCGGGCCAGAATATCAGGCTCGTAATGCAGTTCCTTCAGGATGCCGATCACCCGTTTGCGGGTCTTATCTGACACCTCTCCCCGGTTGTGTATTACCCGGTCGACGGTCCCGGCTGAGACCCCTGCACTATCTGCTATATCTTTAATCCTGACTTTCAATTCCCTGCTCAGATATCATCCGGATCATACCCGGCTGTTATTAAAAAAAAATTTGCCATCTGTAAGACAAATGTAAAAAAATATTTGTAATTTCGTGTGCGCACACGGAAAAAACCATAACTCATATAAGTAAAATGAAAATAGGAAAATTCTCTTTTGGTATTGGCGATCGTTTTGGTCACCAGGGAAAAGCACAGCTCAGTGCATTAATAAAAGCGAAGGGTGCAGGGATTGATATCATTCCGGTCTGGAATAAATCCAACCGGGAGCATGGCATCGTAGGAACCTCCCCGGAAGATGTCAGGCAGGAAGCTGATGAATCGGTCAGCAACCTGGAGTGGAAAGGGGAATATTATGTGGATGCTGATCATATTAATCTTTCAAATGTCGATCCCTATATTGAGCATTCAAATTTCTTCACCATTGATGTGGCCGATTATATATCAGAACCGGCTGATCCCAATAAAAAGAACTTATTTTTAGAACATAACAAAAAATACATTGGTGATTTGCGTATACCCGGTATCAGCAAAACTTACCGGATCACTGAAGAGCTGTTATCTGAGATCGCCGATAAATATCTCTTCGCCACACAGAAAGCATCAGAGATCTACCAGCATATCGCACATAAAAAAGGTGAAGGTAAATTCATCCCAGAGGTATCCATGGATGAGGTAGAGGAACCTCAATCACCAGTAGAATTATTCTTTATTCTCGGTGCACTTGCCAAAGAAGAGCTTCCCCTGCAAACCATTGCTCCCAAGTTCACGGGCAGGTTCAATAAGGGAGTTGATTACGAAGGTGACCTCAGTCAGTTCGAACAGGAATTTGAAGAAGACCTCCTCGTAATCGACTTTGCCATAAAAGAATTCGGATTGCCGGGGAACCTTAAATTAAGTGTCCATTCAGGCAGTGACAAGTTCAGTATTTACCCGGTCATCGGCAGGCTGATCAAGAAATATGACAAAGGGATCCATGTAAAGACAGCTGGAACCACCTGGTTGGAGGAAATAATCGGTCTGGCGGCGGCGGAAGGTGAAGCATTAGCGCTGGCCAAAAAAATTTACCGTACAGCATTCGAAAAACAGGAAGCCTTATGTGCTCCTTATGCAGCGGTGATTGACATTCATCCCGGGGAACTGCCTTCTCCTGATACTGTGGACGCCTGGAACGGTGTTAAATATGCGGATACACTCAGGCATATCCCCGGTCATCCGGATTATAACGCTAACTTCAGGCAACTGATACATGTAGGCTATAAAGTAGCTTCAGACCTGGGTGATGAATACTACAGAAATCTTGAAAAATATGCCGAAATAATTGGTCAGAATGTAGAGGAAAATATCTTTGACAGACATATTAAAAGGCTTTTCAATTTGTAATACTGATTCAATCATACATCTTATGAAAAAATTCCTCGATGAAAATTTCCTGCTGGAAACCAAAACGGCGGAGATCCTGTACCATGAGCATGCCAAAGACATGCCCATCATCGACTATCATTGCCACCTTCCCCCGGATGAAATTGCTAAAGACAGGCAATTTGAGAACCTGACCCAGATCTGGTTAAAAGGGGATCATTATAAATGGAGGGCCATGAGGGCTAACGGAATACCGGAAAAGTTCATCACCGGGGATGCCAGTGACAGTGAAAAATTCCAAAAATGGGCAGAAACCGTACCATACACGCTGCGCAATCCACTCTATCACTGGACACACCTGGAACTGAAACAGCCTTTCGGGATCACGAAGATACTCAATGAAAACACGGCAGCAGAGATCTATGAAGAAGCTGGCGCCATGTTGAACACGGCAGAATTCAGTACCCGTAATATCCTGCGGAAGATGAATGTGGAGGTGGTTTGCACGACCGATGATCCCGTAGACAGCCTGAAACATCACATAAAAGTCAGGAGGGAGGGATTCGAAATAAAAATGTTGCCGGCCTGGCGACCGGATAAGGCCATGGCCGTTGAGAATACCGATAAGTACAATGTATACCTTGCCAGTCTGGCTGAAGTTTCCGACACAGACATTAATTCCTTTGAAAAGCTACTTGAAGCCCTTCGGAAGCGGCATGATTTTTTCCATAAAAACGGATGCCGGCTTTCCGATCATGGTATAGAAACCTTCTATGCCGGTGAATATACCGATAAAGACCTGGATCTGATATTCGGGAAGGTGCGCTCTGGCAAAAATCTCTCCGAAGATGAGATCCATAAGTTCAAATCCGGCATGCTCACTATCTTAGCTATGATGGATCATGATAAGGGCTGGACCCAGCAATTCCATATTGGTGCCATCAGGAACAATAACTCCCGCATGCTCAAGCTTCTCGGTCCAGATACAGGCTACGATTCCATCGGTGATTTTGAGGTTGCCCGGCCTATGTCAAATTTCTTTGACAAACTGGCGCAAAAGGAAAAACTTACCAAGACCATTGTCTATAACCTGAATCCAAGGGACAATGAACTCATTGCGAGCATGCTGTACAACTACAATGATGGATCAACGCCGGGAAAAATGCAGTTCGGATCCAGCTGGTGGTTCCTCGATCAGAAAATGGGCATGGAGAAACAGATGAACGCTCTGTCACTGCTGGGATTGCTGAGTCACTTCGTGGGAATGTTGACAGATTCAAGGAGTTTCCTCTCCTTCCCGCGCCATGAATATTTCAGGAGGATCCTGTGTAACCTGCTTGGCAATGACGTCGAAAACGGAATGATCCCAGATGACATGGATCTGATTGGTAAAATGGTTGAGAATATTTGCTATTACAATGCGCGGAATTATTTTGGATTCTACACAGATTAGTCCCTGATTAATGTACAGACAATTCCTGAATTTAGCTATTGCATTGTTATTCACAGTCTTTACAGGGATTGCCGGAGCTGTTCCCGTTGATCTTAAATCAGTCACTATCAGGGAATCTAATTCCTCCATCCGGGTTGACGGGGTACTGGATGAACAGGCATGGCTATATGCTGAGCCTGCTATGGATTTTTTCCAGCGGTTCCCGGCAGATACATCTGTTGCCATTACACTGACAGAGGTCAAGCTTACCTACGATCAGGATTTCTTCTACGTTGGTGCGGTTTGTTACGATCTTGTAGATGGAGATTATGTTGTGCAATCCCTTAGAAGAGATTTTGAAGGACGGGGCAACGATGCATTGAATATCATTATTGATCCCTTCAGCGATCTGACCAATGGATTTCTTTTTGGCATAACCCCCTATGGGGTACAGCGCGAATCCCTCATCATCAATGGCGGGAGCGGCAGGCATGACGAAAATGTTTCATGGGATAACAAATGGTTCTCAAAAGTTACCAGGCATGAAGATCACTGGGTGGCAGAAATTGCCATCCCCTTTAAAACCCTCAGGTATAAAGAAGGCATTGAAACCTGGCGTGTAAATTTTGTAAGGATCGATTACAAACAGAATGAATATTCAAACTGGAACTGGATCCCCCGGAACTTCAGCGCTACCTCTCTTGCCCACACCGGAGAACTCCAATGGGATCATCCCCTGCATGATGCAAAAAGCAATGTATCCATCATCCCTTACGCCAAGGTTGGAGGAGCAGAAGATTACGAGGAGGGTACCCCTGGAAAACTGATCAGGGGACTAGGGACCGATGCTAAAATTGGTCTCACTTCTTCGCTCAACCTTGACCTGACGGTAAATCCTGATTTTTCCCAGGTGGAAGTCGATCAGCAGGTAACGGACCTTGACCGTTTCGAAATCTACTTCCCTGAAAAAAGACAATTTTTCCTTGAAAACAGCGATTTATTCGCTGATTTTGGCAGTATGTCCGCCCGGCCTTTTTTCTCAAGACGGATTGGCATTGCCAGTGATACCAGTACAGGCCAGAACATTGAAAACCCCATATATTTTGGGGCACGACTGAGCGGGAGGTTAAATAAAGACTGGCGGGTCGGGGCCATGACCATGCAGGCGGCCGATGAGGGAGAAATTGGTTTACCCAGTATCAATTATGCCGTAGCAGCAGTTCAGCGGCGTGTTTTTGCACGCTCCAACATAGCGGCCATTCTCGTAAACAAACAGCCTGTTGAGCTCCTGAGTCCGGAAGCTGATTCAGCCGAGTTAAAAAGCTGGAACAGGGTAGCAGGAATTGATTTCAATCTTGCTTCGCTGGATAACAGGTGGATCGGTAAGGTATTCTACCATCATTCTTTTAGTCCTGATGCCGGGAGTTCTCCATTCTCTCACGGTGCTTCTGTCCAGTACCAGGATGAACATTGGGACTTACGATGGTCGCATAGCCTGGTTGGTGAAGATTTCAATGCAGAAGTCGGATATGTCCGCCGTACCGGCTTCAAGCGTATTACCCCGGAGGTAGGTTATGATTTTTATCCTAATTCCAGGTTGCTCAACAGGCATGGTCCAGCCCTGGAATATGAGGGATACTGGGATATGGCAAACAGGAAAACTGATGAGACATGGGGACTGCGTTATATGCTCCGCTTCAATAACCAGATGTTTGCCTATGTCAGTGCGAACAAGGAATACATATTGCTGACGGATGATTTTGATCCCACCCGCACTGATGGTCCGGAATTACCCGCCGGATCAGATTATCATAATTATTACCTCAGGTACTTCGTCCGTTCAGATATCCGAAAGCCTTTGTCTTTTGACGCCAGAGGCCGCATAGGGGGATATTATAACGGAAAACGGTTTGAAATAGAGGGAGAGGGCAATTACCGTTTCAGGCCTTTTGGAGTAGTTTCACTTAATTTCAGTTATAACCGCGTTCGTTTGCCATCCCCTTACCACAATGCCGATCTTTACCTGATCGGTCCCAAATTTGATATAACCTTTACCAAGACCCTATATTTTGCTACGCTGGTCCAGTATAACAGCCAGATCAACAATATCAATGTCAATGCCCGCTTCCAGTGGCGTTACAAGCCAGCGTCAGATATTTATCTTGTCTATACTGATAACTATTACGGGGATGTATTCAAATCCAAAAACCGGGCACTGGTCTTCAAGATCACCTATTGGTTCAATATAT
>DAOUVF010000196.1 GCA_030667765.1 Bacteroides sp. | reverse complement strand
ATCACTATCTCTTGGTCCTTGTCGATATTAACAGATTGAACCTTACTGTAAAGATTACCCGCCGCATTGATGCGGGATACTACCTTATCCTGGTCCCATAATACCTGGATCTTATACTCACCTTCCGGCACTTCTCCCAGGTCGAAGGGACCAGTCCTTATCAATCCGGACCCGGCATGGATCTTTAATTTCCCGCCCGCTTTCCAGTCCCCATAGTTCCTGGCGAATATGTGGTTTTTCATGGGACTGACGGGCCAGAACTGGTACCGGGGTTCTCCGTAAGGATTTTCACTGATAAATATAAACAGCCTGCCATCTGACTGGAACTTATCCTGGAGGGAATCTGCAACAGAAACGTTTAAGACGACCTGGTGGCCTGCTTGTGCTGTGGGTCCTGCTGAGAATATCAGGACAAATACAGGAAGGAGTATGTGCTTTTTCATGGGACGGTGATTACAAGATTTCTTTCAGGGCGAAAAGTACCCTGTCAACATTTTCGGGCCGGCAGGTTTCACCCATAAGGCCAATTCTCCAGACCTTTCCGGCCATGGGACCGAGTCCCGCCCCGATCTCAATCCTGTAATCCTTCCTCAGCCTGCTCCTCACACTTGCTTCGTCGACGCCATCGGGGACCACCACGGCATTCAGCATCGGCAGCCGGTAGTCCGGGTCAACAAACATGGTGAGACCCAGCTCTTCCAATCCACTCACCAGGACCTTATGGTATTCCTGGTGCCTGGCCCACGCGTTCTCTAGTCCCTCGTCAAGTACATTGAACAGGCTCTGGTGCAGGGCGTAGATCATATTGATGGGGGCCGTGTGATGATATGCCCGCTTTTCACCCTCCCAGTAATTAATGATCATGGTCAGGTCGAGGTACCAGTTAGGCACCTTTGTCTCGCGGTTATGCAGGATCTCAACGGCCCTTTCAGATACCGATACCGGGGCGATGCCCGGGGGGCATGAAAGACATTTCTGGGTACCGCTGTAAATGATATCGATCCCCCACTTATCCACAGCTACCTCCATGCCACCGAGGCTGGTAACAGTATCTACCAGGAACAGCGAGTCGGTGCCTTTGACAAGTTCACCGATGGCTTCTACGGGGTTAGCTACACCGGTGGAAGTTTCGGCGTGGACCATAGCCACGATCTTATAATTGTTTCGTTGGAGCTTTTCCGCTACTTCATCTACCAGGACCGGTGTCCCCCATTCATACTCCATGGCATCTACCCTGGCTCCGAGCCTTTCGGCCACATCTTTCTGCCTCATCCCGAATACGCCATTGATGAGGATCAGCACCGGATCTCCGGGTTCGATAAAATTCACGAAACTGGTTTCCATGCCTGCCGATCCGGTCCCGGACATGGGTATGGCAAGTCTGTTGCCGGTCTGAAAGACCTGTTGCAATTGTACCTTGACCATATCCATGATCTGGATAAAATAGGGATCGAGATGTCCCAATGTACTGACCGACAAAGCCTTGTAAACTGATTCGTGGACCATAGACGGACCCGGTCCCATCAACAGGACCTCCTCCACGCCATTCAATAATTGCTCATTGCTTGTTTGCATGATCTGAGAGATATTTACTATTTGACTTCTGCAATACCTTGCGATGCCAGGTATTCAATACTTTTACGATGGTTATCAAAGCATGCCTGTTTATCGTCGACGGAGAGCAGTTCCAGGGCGGCATATTTCACCTGGTTTCGGGACATCAGTCCGAATATCTTTTGATAGGACAGGGGATTTTCTTCAAGCATGGGTTGGAATGCCCCGTCTTTCCCGCATTTAAGATGGGTTGTAAACCAGCGGTCAGCGATCTGTCCGAGGTGTTCGGCAACATCATCCGGATTAGCCGGGCCCCTGCAGGAGGGCAGGAAAGGATTGGCGGCATCAAACTGCAGTCCAATCCCACTGGTTTCCCGGAAAAAATCTGCAAGTCCGTGTCCCCCATCATTACCGAACCAGGGTTCAATGATGTTTTCCAGTACCAACTGCACGTTCAGTTTTTTGGCTTCTGCAGCATATTGGTCCGCCAGTGAGCTAAGATGATCCAGTTCCTCATCTGTCCAGCCGGTCTTTTCCCCATCCGCTATGAATTCAGACCATGACATGATAGACCGCAGGATACCGGGTTTACCAAATTCGGCTGTATTCCGCACGGCCCTGTCAAAAACTTCTTTGAATTCAGGGTTAAACAGGTCCTTGTGAATTTCGTAGATGACCTCAACATCCTTATCTCTGGCATAGGCTGCGAGGATCTTGCAATCTTCCAGGGTAAGATCTGCGGAAGGATCCCTCATCTCAATAAATGCATAGCCTTCTTCGGCCGCGAAATCCAGTAATTCTTTCAGGTTATCCACGCCCACCGGCATGCAATTCAGAAAATTCTGTGTGGAAAAGCCGAGTTTGACTCCGGGATACTGATCAGTTACCTTCATACTCCCAGTTCCCATCTCCTGAAGTAAAGTCCCTGGCGCACAATGGGCAGGCACTTGTATTCAATGGCTGCCATCTGGTCATTGTTTAAGGGAGAGAACTCCGAAGCGATCTTTACATTTTCTTCGATCTGTTCCACATCATCCACGCCGATAATGGTGGTGCTGACCGGAAGGGTCATGTTGTATTCAAGAGCTTCCTTAATGGTAAGGGCTCCGGGTAATTTGGTAGCCATCCGTTCAGGCTGCTCATCCATGGGGGGAGGTGTCCAGGAGGATAACATCCTTCCCCTGGTGGCCACTTTCATGGAGATGATCCCCATGCCCTTTTTCTGCACCTCAGGCAGCAGGTAGTTCTTAAAACTCAGGTAATGAACGTCCGCACCATTGACTGCCATCAGGATGGTGTCAAAATCGAAACGCTCAATGCATTGTTTCAGGATCATGGGTTCGTAATGTCCTGTGATGCCAAGGAATTTTACCATGCCTTCAGACCTGGCTTTCTCAAATGCCTTAATGGCCCCGTCATCTGAAAATATCTGGTCCACCTGGTCCTGGCGCTGTACATTGTGCAATTGCCAGGTATTCAGATGATCTGTCTGGAGATTTGTCAGGCTTTCTTCCAGCAAACGCATGGATCCATCATACGAGCGGTCGTGGGTTTTTGTAGCCAGGAAAACTTCCTTTCGCCTGGTCTTCATGACACGGCCTATATTCAATTGGCTGAGTCCCCTTCCATAGGATGCTGCGGTATCAATGTAATTTATCCCCAGGTCTATGGCCCTGTTAATGATCTTTTCAGACAATTCTTCCCGGCCTTTTACCTCAATGCTGGCCTGTCCTCCCAGGCTCAGTATCCCCACCTTATAGCCGGTCTTGCCAAAGGCATTGGTGGGCATGGCAGCAAAAGTTCTCGGATTAAAAGGCTGGTCCTTGCCCGGGGCATCAGGCAGGGATGCATTGGCAACACCAGGAGCAGCGGCGGCTTTACCGGCCATGGCTATACCCATGGTCCCGGCCATACTGGCTCCCAGAAATTTTCTCCTGTTTATTTTTTGATTAGATCCCATAATGATTTGTTTAATGGTTAAACATTACAATATAAAGAATATATGTGATAATAGTACAGGATATGAATGGTAATTGAGTCAGGGGCCACTTCGTTCGAATATGGAGAAATGGACACTCCCGTATTTACGCAACTCCCGGAACTGCTGATGGTGGACGAAAGAGTTTTTTTTACCATGTTCCAGTATGAACCAGCCATCTTCTACAAGTATTTCCGCATTCAGCACAAGTTCCGGAAGTGAGGGAACGATATCGAGATCATATGGCGGGTCCGCAAAAACCAGATCGTAACTGCTCCTGCATTGCCTGAGGTATTTGGACACGTCAGATCTGATGACCCGGACATTTTCTATCCCGAGTTGCCTTGTTGTACGCTGGAGAAATGAAGTGGTCCTGGCATTGATCTCAACCATATCCACACGTTCTGCCCCCCGTGACGCAAACTCCAGTCCGATGCTTCCGGTACCCGCAAAAAGGTCAAGGACCAAGAGACCAGTAAAATCGTAGGTATTGGCAAGCACATTGAACAATCCCTCCCTGGCAAAATCTGTGGTTGGCCTGGCTTTAAAGGAACCGGGTACGGGGATGTACCTTCCTTTGTATGTGCCACTGATTATCCGCAATGATAGACCTTAAAAAGACTCAGGCAACTGTGCATCTGTACATTCTCGAATACATGGGGATACTGAAATTCAGCGGGGGCACTTCTGAATTTTATATTACGGAAGTAGCGCTTCAGCATGGAGGGCCTGTCTGAGAATATATCAAGATCACCCGATAACAGCAGCGGTGTGGATCCCTGGTCCAGTCCCAGTTTATCGAAAACAAAGAGGATAAAATACCATAGATCCTCATCACTCCGGTACATGAAATTATTGTGAAATAAGAGTTCCTGCTCGTTTGTTACAGCTATATCGAAATGGCCTGAACTGAAATGGATATGGACCGCTTTTCCACCTAAAGACCCGGTATGGACAACCTCACTGATAAATGGTGTGGCCTGGTGATAAAATACTGCATTCACCCAGGACTTTAAATACAGATTGGCAAGTTCATGATACATGGGAAAGACCAGGTAGGCATCTATCTGCTTCAGGAAATTATACCTCAGTTCATCCAGGTCATCCAGCGTATGGTTGAATTCAAAGTACGATTTCAGCTGGTTTTTATCAAACAAAGCGGCTGGCAGGAGGGTGGATCGGTTATCGACCTGTATACATGATACACCATGATAAGTTTGTTGAAGGAGTGGATCCTGTTGAAGAAGTGCCTGGATTTGTTCAAAGAGCATGTCCGAAGTAGAAACATGTTCAAATTGGTAGCGCTTCAGAACAAGGTATTTCAGGCTGAAAGGTTCCAGAATTGAAAATAAAAATCCATCCAGGGAAGCCTGGATGGATAAGTGTAAAGAGCTGGACTTGTTTATATCAAAAGTTTCGTCAAGGAGCTCAAATTGCAACATACAATAGAATTACTCCCAGTTCCCCGCATTGTTGGTTGCCTCCTCCAACGATCCAACCTTTAGTCCGGGGTAGCCTGTGATTTTTTCTCTCGTTTCCTTGTAATTGACGATCAGCTGCCTGTCGAGTCCTGCCAGCAGGATGTCGTATGGCACTTTGGCCTCAAAAACCCTGACAACAACCTTGGATGTGGTCGCAAGCACACCTGCTCCGAGTTCAAATTCATAACCCTGGGTATAAGGGGCAAATTTCAATGAATCAATGGGGTAGTTTGCTGTAAACAGAGAGTCTTTTACACTCAGGCGGATGGTGTCACGGGAGATTAAACCCTCCTTGAGTGCCTGTAGCTCAGCTTTCTGCCTTCCCATCTCTTCAATCATTGAATCCGGTACGGATCCAATGGCCTGGACAACGGAAAATGAATCTGTTTTCAGGAAGACTATGAGGCTGTCAAAGTCCCCCGTAAACCGGCCATGTTCAGACCTGAAGGCCAGCTGGGCGGACCGGATGTCTTTCAACCGCTGAATGGTTGCCCTCTCGATCCTGTTTTTTTCCTTATTGAAACGTATGGGCTTCTGGATGCTTTCCCACAGCAAATAGCCCAATACAATAATAGCTACTGCTAATACGACCTGGATTGCTGTTTTCATATTTTTGTCGCAGTTTAGGTTTAATTCGGCTTCAAAATTAATATAAAAAATTAAATTTAAAATTTTAATTATGGATTAATTCAACACATGCTAAAAAACCACATAGCCGGACTACTTGGGGAAAATCTGGGGCACGAACCAACACCTGCACAGGTTAATTTCATTGAGATAATGGCAGGATTCATAGCTCCTGGGAATGAAATGGATATTTTGCTCCTCAATGGTTATGCGGGTACGGGGAAAACAACCATGGTCCGTTCCCTGGTCAGGACCCTGGATGAATTCAAGCAAAAATATGTACTGCTTGCCCCTACAGGGCGTGCTGCCAAGGTACTTGCAGCCTATACAGGGAAACCTGCCTATACTGTTCACAAGAAGATCTACCGTCATAAATCTGCCAAAGATGGATTGGGACTTTTCGTCCTGGATAAGAACCTTTCGGCAAATACCCTTTTTATCGTAGATGAGGCATCCATGATAGCCAATCAGGCAAGTGACAAAAGCATGTTCGGATCAGGCAGGCTGCTGGATGACCTGGTGGAATT
>DAOUVF010000409.1 GCA_030667765.1 Bacteroides sp. | reverse complement strand
TTATCCCGGATATGTCTATACCTATAAGTATAAGACGGGTACTATTGTAATCGAAATGGTCGATGGACAATCTTTCAGAGCAATGCTGGAATGGCAGGAATCGAACCCTGGACAGGGACAGCAATCTGGTGCAAATGAAGTCCCAGAAATGCTTATCCGATGGCTGGCAACCATCGATGGATATATTTCCAACGATGGAGATTATAATGCTGACCGTGCCAAAAGGGGCATGGATGAGGCTTTTGACCAATCACCATACCTGAAGAAGTAACTAGTAAAACTGGAAGAGATGAAAAAAGCAATAATCATATTAGCATTGGCTGTCTTCTTTGGAACAGCCGCATTCGCACAGAATATCTGGACCATCAACTATGATATCGGAATCCCGATGGGCAGTATGACGGATTATATCAGTAAAACCAGCTGGAGAGGTTTCAGCATCAACGGCCAGTCATATATAACTGACAAAGTGACATTGGGAGGGACATTTCAGTGGAGCGCTTTTTACGAGAAGTATCCGCGGGACACCTATGAGTTGCCCGATGGGGCCGTCACCAGTACGGTCTGGGCAAAGATGTACGTAATGCCCCTGCTCGTCAATGCAAGGTATAATTTCAAGCCGGAAGGAACTTTCAGACCGTATGTGGGACTTGGAACCGGGGCCTATTATATCCAGCAGGAAACCCAGGTTGGATTGTATACGGATTCACCCAAGAACTGGCGGTTCGGACTGGCACCGGAGGCAGGATTGTATTACCCCTTTGGTATGTCGGATCTCGCCCTGCACGCCAAGGTAGCCTACAACCATGTTTTTTACAATGTGAATCCAGTAGGCAGTAATCTCGGTTACCTGGATATCTCAATCGGACTCGCTTTCTTCAGCTGGTAATCCGCTGAAAACAAATATATAGGGGCCGTCTCAGAATTTACCGGGACGGCCCTTTTTTTGGTCCTTGTACTTATCCAGGGTCTCATCCTACTGGTTCCAAATATTCGACTATTCAAAAATGAAAACCTCCTCTATCTTTTCATTAAAAGTCCGGGCAATATCATAAGCCAGTTTCAGTGAGGGATTATATTTTCCCTTTTCAAGGAAAACAATGGTTTCCCTTCTTACCCCTACCCTCCTGGCCAGGTCATCCTGGGTAAAACCATGCCTGGCCCGAAGTTCTTTGATCCGGTTATGCATATCTCCGTGCTTTCATGATCACCCAGCTGACTGCGAAAACAACAGGCATGCACAGGATTCCGGTCCCAAAGAGAATTCCAGGATCAACTTCCGTCTTGCTACCGATATAAATCAAAATGGCCCACACATTCAAGGAGACCAGGTAGGATATCATGGCTGCCCTGTGCAGGACCTTCAGGGATAATTCATCGTCGGCCGGTTGCTTGAGTTTCCTTGACCGAAGCATCAGGAACCCTTGGTAAAGCCCGATCGCCACGATGAAAACCATCAGGCAAATATGCAGGTACTCCATGAACCGGGGGAGTGTGTTGTTCTGGTACAGACCGATCCCGGCCAATGCAAGGATCAGGAATGAGAAATAAAAGACAAGGAATGTTCTTGCTTTCATGATTTAACTCCTTTAATCTTATAATAAACCCAGGCCCCCAGGCTCAGGGTAACGATCCCGATTACAAGTAATACGAAAAATGTTTTTGTTTTCATGAGGAAATAAGAAATACATAACATCTCTGTCAAATAAAATTTGATTTTTTTAGATATTTTTTTGAGGATGGACTAATAGATCTTTAGAATGTGCTGATAATCAGCAGGATATTTAGATCATTTATATTTATTTGCCTTATTGCCTGCCGGCCATAACCAGCGTTCCTGGACAATCGCAGGTTTTTCCAAACTGATTTTACCTGACTGCAGGGTAACCGAATATTCCCCGGGATCAGCCTCGGATGTATTCCATACAACCTTGTGTATGCCAGCCGTTTGATCTCCCTCCAACTCTTCAAGCTCCTCTCCGTTCCTGTCCCATACTATAATCCTGACCGGGTCTTTCAATGCTTTTTTCAGGTAATAGTTTATATGCAACCCGTTTTCCTCGTTGGGTGTTCGGTACAGGTTATCTGCAAACGGACCGTGGTCACCCCACCAGGCCTGCTGGGAATAGTTCCGCTGCGGTTTGGGTTCGATATCAAAAAGGTGGACCTCCTTTTCCAGCAAATCTTCGGATAACTCAAGAAACGGGAAAATATCAGTAACATAAACCCCTCTGCCGTAGGTTCCTACGATAAGATCGCGTGCTTTTGGGTGGACCAGGATATCTTTTACCGGGACAGGCGGCATGTTGTTTTGCAGGGGGATCCAGCTTGTTCCACCATTAAGGGTAAAATACACTCCCTGATCATTTCCAATAAACAGCAGGTCAGGATTTGTATCATCTTCCCAGAAGGCCGATACAGGCTGGTCAGGCAGGTTGGATGCAATTCCGGTCCAGCTAACGCCATAATCATCCGTCCGGTATATGTAAGTTTTAAAATCATCATTCCGGAAGCCGGATTTCACAACATATCCCCTGCCCTCCTGGTGATGGGACGCGAATATTCGGGATACATAGAACTCATCCGGTGCCCCGGTCTCCAGCATGCTGGCAGACAACTCGGACCATTCCTTTCCATGGTCCCGGGTAATCCAGACCCTGCCGTCATCCGTCCCTGCCCAGATGACACCTGCGGTGAGGGGAGATTCAGATATGGTGGAAATGGTGCAATACATGATATGTCCCCGGCCGGCGATCTTGACGGGATCGTTCCGGGTCAGATCGGGACTGATCTCATGCCAGTTGTCGCCCCTGTTAACTGATCTCAGGAGCATTTGTCCACCGGTATAAAGAATACTGCTGTTATGAGGTGAGATGATCATGGGGGTGTTCCAGGTGTAGCGGTAAGGAGGTTTTCCTTCAGCGGCTTTGGGCTGGATATTGACCCTTTCCCCTTTCAGCTGGTCCACCCGCTGGTGAGCACCAAACTGGGTGGTGGTATAGAACCAGCGGTTATTTTCATGGTCCACCTTCAGGTACATGCCGTCCCACATCCCGATCAGCACCCAGTCATCATCGCCGACAGATCCCCTCCAGCCGTTGGATGGGACTTTCCATCCCTCATGATCCTGTAGTCCCGCGTAAATATTATATGGAATAGCATCATCCACCTCGATGTTATAGATCTCCCCGAGGGGTATCTGGTAATAACACATGGTGGTCTTTCCCCTGTCCCACGAAACATTGAGTCCGCCGTCACTCCCGGCCATTATATG
>DAOUVF010000261.1 GCA_030667765.1 Bacteroides sp. | reverse complement strand
TCGATCTGGTACTGGTCAAGCAGGTAGAACAGGGGACTGATCACATTGCTCACATAGGCCTCATTATCCGAAGGTACGATCACAAGGTTTTCTCCGTCCTGGGTCAGAACATGGTTCATGTCTACAAAAACACTGTCGTTCATCACCACTTCCTTGAAGATCACATCCTCAAGGTCTGCCTTTTCAGCGATCTTTTTGAAAATCTCATCCTTCAGGAACTGCACCTTATGGTATTTTGTGGAATCTCCATCATGGACCAAAATGATGGTCTTATCATAATAATCAGAGATATATTCAGCCCAGCTTTTGAATTCCACATCATAACTGGGAGTCATCTGGAATATATATGGATTGTACCGGACTATTTCTCTGTCTGAAGAAAATGGAGAAAGCATTGGGATCTCATGCTGCCTGGCAAAATCCGCTACGAGCTCCAGGTTCCAGAAATTAACCGGCCCAATGATGAGATCCATCTCTTCCATCTCCCATTTCCGGAGGATCTCCCTTGTCCTTTGCCTTTTTCTTTCCGTATCGAAAACATAGAGGGTTACGGAATATCCTTTCTCTCGTAATTCATCAATGGCAAGCAATGCACCTTGATAAAATTCGAGGTACCCGATGATCCTGGGATTGATCATATCCTTCCTGTCATCATCATCCTTTCTCAGGATACCCTCATTACCCATTTCCAGGAGATCCAGGCTATCCGCCTCCACATCCCAGTAAAGGTCAAGCGGAAGCAGCATGGCAACATGGATGGTGCCCCTGATCGGTTCAGGCCGCATGCGCCTCCACTTCACCTCCGACCAGAATGGTATACCAAGGGTGTCAATATCCAGGAGCAAGGTATCGATCAGCATGGAATCTACCGGTAAATCTGCCCCATCTGTAAGGCTGTCTGCGCGCCGGGGTATTTTGATGTATTCATCATATTGCAACTCCCCCCATCGAAGCTCCGGATTGATTTCCTTGATCTCCTCAATGCTGATATCATAGTAAACAGAGAGGCTGTACAGGGTTTCTCCGGCCTTGACATAATGATAAATGAAGGAATTAGCAGTGAACATATTTTGTGCTGCGGAAGGTTCCTTTCGTTTTGGAATCTTAAGTACCTGGTTGACCTGTAAATCTGTTATGCTGACTTCCGGATTTGCCCGTTCGATCTCGAGCACATCTATGCCATATTTCCTTGACAGGAAATAGAGCGTTTCTCCTTCCCGGACCACATGGCTGAAGTATTCTTCCGTTTCCCTGATTTCAGCTGATTCATCCAACACGGGTTCTGACGGGATCTTGAGTACCATCCCTACCTGGAGTCCGGCGAAAACATCCGGATTCTCAGCTGCAATCCCTTTCTGTGAGACATTGTATGCCCTGCTTATCCCATACAAAGTCTCCTTTTCCTTTACAATGTGAATGTAATAGACCTTGCCTTCCAGGATGATCTTATCTTCTGACCGGTGGACGGTGTAAGGCTGTTCCTGGGCACTCACCGGAGGTGTAAACACCCATAGGACCTGAATGATTGAAAACAGGATGTAATATGGGATCCTCCGGATCATACAGATTCGAGAAAGTTATTCACGTTATCCTCTATTCTACGCATGGTTTCTGAATAATCACCCCTGATAAAGTCCTCACCGGTGATATTCTCGTACAATTCGATATACCTGTCTGTTACCTCCTGTACAAATTCATCAGGAATTACAGGCATCACCTGTCCTTCCAATCCCTGGAAATCATGATCCATCAGCCATTCCCTGACGAATTCCTTTGACAGCTGTTTCTGTCCCGCACCCTTTGCCTGTCTTTCTTCATACCCGTCAGCGTAAAAATAGCGTGAGGAATCAGGTGTGTGGATCTCGTCGATCAGGTAGATCCTGCCATCCTTTTTGCCGAATTCGTACTTGGTATCCACAAGAATCAGGCCTTTTTCGGCTGCCATGATCGTTCCCCTCTCAAACAATTTGTAGGTATAATCTTCCATCAGGAGATAATCCGCCTCGCTTACGATTTCCCTGTTGATAATATCCTCCCTGGAAATATCCTCATCATGCCCCTCTTCTGCCTTTGTTGCAGGGGTAATAATGGGACCCGGGAAACGGTCATGCTCCTTCAAACCATCCGGCAAGGGAACACCGCAGAGGATCCTTTTTCCTGCCTTGTACTCACGCCAGGCGTGCCCGGTCAGGTATCCCCTGATCACCATTTCCACCCTGAAGGGTTCCGCCATAACGCCAATAGTTACATTCGGATCGGGAGAGCTTAGCTTCCAGTTAGGAACAATATCTGCAGTGGCATCCAGGAATTTATTGGCAATCTGGTTGAGGACCTGGCCCTTATAGGGGATCCCGCGTGGCAGCACGACATCGAATGCTGAGATCCTGTCGGATACCACCATCACGAGTAATTTATCATCAATATTGTATACATCCCTTACCTTGCCTTTGTAGAGATCTATTAATCCGGGAAAATCAAATTGGGTTTTTGTAATCGCTTCTTCCATAATTGTTATTTGTTGTTCTTGTCAATATTATTGTTAGTATTCTCTTCATCATAGGCTTCAACAATGTATTTCACCAGCTTATGCCTGATAATATCCCTTACATCAAAATAAACGAGGGAAATACCGTTGATATTCTTCAGCAGGTTGACAGCCCTCAGCAATCCGGAATCCCGTTTATCCGGCAGGTCGATCTGGGTGATATCTCCGGTCACGATAAATTTAGCATTTTTCCCCATCCGTGTGAGAAACATTTTCATCTGATTTACCGTGGCATTCTGTGCTTCATCCAGGATCACGAAAGCGTGATCAAGTGTGCGGCCACGCATAAAGGCGATGGGAGCTATCTGTATGGTGTTGTCTTCCAGGAATCCCTTCAGCTTTTTTGAAGGTATCATATCATTCAATGCATCATAAAGCGGCTGAAGGTAAGGGTCCAGTTTTTCCTTATAATCCCCGGGCAGGAATCCCAATCGTTCACCTGCTTCAACAGCCGGACGGGTCAGTATAATACGCCTGACCTCCTTATGTTTCAGTGCCCTGACTGCAAGGGCTATGGCTGTATAGGTTTTTCCGGTGCCGGCAGGACCGATGGCAAAATTCAGGTCATTCTTATCACAGCTTTTAACGAGGACCTTCTGATTTATTGTCCTGGCCCTGATAGGCTTGCCACTTTCCCCATACAGGAGTATATTCCCGGATACTGTCTGGTTGGCAAGTATCTCCCTGCCATTTCCCATAAGGAGTTCTTCCACCTGCTCTTCATCCGGATTTTCGGTACGTTGCAGATAATCGACATAGTGGTTCAGGGTTTCTTCTAACCTGACAATCTCTTTATTTTCACCCTTGATAATTAGCTCATTACCTCTTGCGACAATCTTTAATTTGGGAAAAAATTGTTTGATCCTGTCAAAACGGGAATTGTTTATTCCAAACAATTTTACCGGATCCACTCCTTCCAAATATATTTTCTTTTCGATCATTCAAAATACATAATATTGATTACTTTTGGATATTGCAAATTAAATTGATTTTTTCGAGTCCACAATAAATAATTCTGCCAGGCAAGTACCTCCTGAAATGACCATTGTTACTCTCACAACTGACTGGAATAGAAATGATTATTATGTCGGGGCCATCAAGGGTAAAATCCTGAGTCAAAGCACCCATGCACAGGTTGTGGACATCAGCCACCAGGTACAGTCCTATAATATAAACCAGGCAGCTTTTGTGCTCCGGAATTGTTTCTATAATTTCCCAAAAGGCAGTGTGCATATCATCGGTGTGAACACGGAAGGCAGCAAGGACATGCCCTTTTTGCTGGTGGAATATAAAAAACACTATTTCTTAGGTGCAGACAACGGGATTTTCGGTTTGCTGTTTAGCGACGGACCGGATAAGATCATTGAGTTAAAGTCCCCCCCTGATCTCCGGAGTTTTACCAGCTTCAGCATATTCGCCGAAGCAGCCTCTAAACTGGCAAATGGAGACAAAGCCGATTCCCTGGGCAAAGTGGTAAAAAAGTACAAGGAAAAGATCCCCCTCAGGGCAGCCATTGATAAATCGGTGATCACGGGTTCCGTAATTTATATTGATTCATTCCGGAATGCCATCACCAATATAACCATGGACCTCTTTGAAAGGATAGGTGGAGGCAGGGCATTTGAGATCTACCCGCAGAACAACTATTATATTATCACTCGCCTGAATAATTTTTACCACGAGACTGCTCCCGGGGAGATCCTGGCTCTTTTCAACTCTGTTGGCCTCCTTGAGATCGCTATCAGTAAAGGGAATGCTGCTGACCTGCTGAACCTGTCAACCAACTCCAGCATCAGGGTAAAGTTTAAAGAAAAGTAAAAATATAGTATGAATAGCATGGAAGAGAAATTGGCAGTTTTCCAGGAACTGCTGGAGATCATGGACAGGTTGAGGACCGAATGTCCATGGGACAAAAAACAAACCAATGAATCGCTCAGGAACCTGACCATTGAAGAAACCTATGAACTTGCAGATGCCATTCTGGAGGAAAATCCTGATGAGATCATGAGGGAACTGGGCGATATGCTGCTGCATATTGTTTTTTATGCGAAAATTGGCTCAGAAACAGGCGATTTCGATATGGCGGATATCATCAAAAACCTGAATAAGAAACTGATCTACCGACATCCCCATATCTTCAGTGACACCAAAGTCAATGATGCAGAGGATGTCAAAAGGAATTGGGAGGAACTGAAAATGCGTGAAGGGAAAAAAGTCCTGGAAGGTGTTCCCGGTTCCCTGCCGGCCATGATCAAGGCTAACCGGATACAGGAGAAGGTCAGGGCTGTAGGTTTCGA
>DAOUVF010000475.1 GCA_030667765.1 Bacteroides sp. | reverse complement strand
TCTCCGGCATGGGAAGTGTTTCCGGGTCATGCATGTCCCAGTATTTTTTCGGGGCCGTAAAGGGCAGGTGAGGCTTCACAAAACCCAGTGCCAGGAAGAAGGGCTGGTCACGATCTCTGGCTGCCCAGAGGCGCCTGATACCTTCATCTGCAATGCGGCCATCCGCATAGGCATTGTCGGGTACATCCACACATTCCCAGGCTGCACCGCGTGGTGCAGATTGGTGAACCTCTCTTCCCATGTTCCCAAAATAAGCTTCTTCCTTGGTGACCGTACCCCCGTTGCGGCTTTCTTCCCTGAGGTATTCCACGACCAGGTCCGTCTGGAAAGGAACGCTCCAGGAAGCCGTATCATCATGGTTCCCATGTCCAATATGGAAGACCTTGCCTATCCCTTCCACCCGGTACCCATGATCCATGAAGTACTGGGTCAGGGTTACAGCATCGGGGACTGCCCGGCGGAAATTCTTGCCCAGGCTATAGACCCCAATGGATGTGGAAAGGGATCCCAGCATCAGATTGTTTCGGGAGGGAGCACAGACAGCCTGGTTGCAATAAGCCGTTTCGAAGAGGATACCACATGCAGCCAGCCTGTCAATATTCGGTGTCAGTGCATGCTCATCGCCATAACATCCCAGGGCAGGTTTCAGGTCATCCACCAAAATCAGCAGGACATTGGGTTGCCTGTCCTGTATGCCGCCTTTGCTGGTACAAGAGTCTGCCAGTAAAATTATAAGCAGAATGAATATGCGTAATCTATACATTTTAAGTCATGTTCCCTGAGCCACTCCATTACTACCAGTTTGATTTCATAACCGGCATGATCATTTCCAATGGCAATTTTCATTTGTTCCACCACTTTTCAATTTCCTCCGTCAGGTTCAGAACTACTTCCGGATTTTCTGCTGCCAGGTTTACACGCTCATGGGGGTCATCAAGCAGGTTGTATAATTGGGCCTTACCATCCGGTTCTATGGGATAGAATTGCGGGTTGTAGGGCCGGTTTACTGCATCTGGAAAGATCAGCTTCCAGGGAAGTTTCACAATGATCCGGAAATTCAGGCTTTCATCTACGCTCGTAAAATCATGTGCATAAGCCTCGGCAAAAATGGCATCCCTGCCGGAAAGGGCCTTCTTGTCCAGTACATTGATACCCTGCATCTCCGGTTCGGACTCTAAGCCGCAAATGGCCAGGATGGTAGTGGCGATATCGATGCTGCTGACCAGATTCTCCTTATCCATCTCCGGAGTTATCACACCTTTCCAGCGAAACATTATTGGTGTGCGGATGCCCATCTCATAGGGGGTGGTCTTGGACATGGCGTCAAACCTGTTGGGCCTGTCCGGATCCTGTATCCAGCCGTTATCGGTTACATAAACAAAGAGTGTGTTTTCGCTGAGTCCCTCCGCTTCGATGTAATCCATCAACTGGCCGCAGGTAATATCAAACAGGTCGCACATGGCCCAGTAATTGGCCACCGCCTCGCTGGCAGCAAGCGGCAGGTATTTGTCCCTCAAGCTGTCAGGCGGAGTATGGGGTGCATGGGGTAAAAATGGAGCATACCAGACAAAGAAAGGTTTTTCTTGCTCCCCGGCATCCTCAATGAAATTATAAATCTCATCCAGTCCTTCCCGCCCTATCCGGAGTCCCTCATCACCATGCCTTCCACCGCGGACCGGGTCTCCATGGGTCATGCCCTCTGTAAATCCTCCCCTGGAGGGATTTCCTTCCCACCATTTTCCTGTCTGCAGGGAAACATATCCGGCCTCTCCAAGAAGATCAGCCAGGGTGGGCAATTGCTCGAAACCGGCAACCACCCGCTCATTCATCTCTGCACGGATCTTCATCCATTCCTCCCCGTATCTCCTACTGTTCCCAAAATCAAATACAGGGTCGTTCCCGACCACTTTGTGCTGGTGGGGGTAAAGGCCAGTGGCCATTGAAGCCAGTGCGGGACGGCAGAGCGGTGCCGCAGTATACCCCCTCGTAAATGTGAGTCCCTCGGCTGCCAGCTGGTCAATCCTGGGTGTCTCGATGTGTTCATGTCCCAGGAAACTGTAATCCGGCCAGCTCTGGTCATCCGAAATTATCAATATGATATTTGGGCGGTCAGGCGTAGTCGTTTTAGTACATGTTGTAAGTCCACCTACAAGGATCAATACACTTAACAATAGAATTCCTGTTTTCATAAATTATTGCTGATGTTATTAAGATTTAAACATTTCGGACAGGCTGCTTACCTGAGGCTTTCAAGCTGGCCATTGAATGTGTAGGCCATTCCTTTTTCCGTGTCGAAAACCACGCTCCGGTTTTTATACCTGAGATGACATTCTTTCCCTGCTTTGGATAACACTTCTACGGTTTGCAATTCACCATTTTCCCAGTCATATGATAGTTCAAATCCACCCCTTGCGCATACTCCTTCAATCTTCCCTTCCGGAATGGCATCCGGCAGGGCAGGCAGGAGATCGATTGTTCCAAGATGGCTTTGCAGCAGCATTTCAACCATACCGGCAGCCCCCCCGAAATTTCCATCGATCTGGAACAGGTTACCAGCTCCTCCCGGATGGGTATCAAAGAGGTTCGGAAAGGAGCCTC
>DAOUVF010000308.1 GCA_030667765.1 Bacteroides sp. | reverse complement strand
CAGAGATATTAAATCGGCGCTGAAAATCTTGCAAGCAATATTTATAGGCGCCTTAATTTAATATCCCTGAAAAAGAATAAAGCCATTTCAATTAGGTATAAGATGGAGATAGAGGCCCTGTATGATATTTACAGATCGAATCCCACGGTAATTACCGATTCGCGGGTCCCTGTGGAAGGTTCCCTGTTTTTCGGGCTCAGGGGAGAGCGGTTCAACGGGAGCCTGTATGCCCGTGATGCGCTGAGCGGAGGATCATCATTTGCTGTGGTAGATGATCCGTCTGTGGTCAGGGATGAGAGATATATCCTGGTTGAGAATAGCCTGGGGACCTTGCAGGAACTGGCCATGTATCATCGAAGCCTGCTGAATATCCCCCTTATTGCCATTTCAGGATCCAATGGCAAGACTACCACGAAAGAGCTTACGGCCAAAATACTGTCGACACAATATCCTACACAGGCTACCAGGGGAAACCTGAACAATCTTATAGGTGTACCCCTGACCTTACTGGAAATTGATGATTCGGCCGAAATGGGGATCATCGAAATGGGGGCAAACCATACAGGAGAGATAGCCATGTTGTGCAGGATAGCCATGCCAGATTATGGTTTGATCACGAATATTGGCATGGCCCACCTGGAGGGCTTCGGCTCCCTGGAAGGGGTAAGGAAGGGCAAAAAAGAGCTGTATGATTATCTTGAAGAAAACGGGGGACTGGTATTCATCAATGAGCAGGATAAAACATTAAGGGGCATGTTGCAGGGTTTCGATGGGGGTATAATCTGGTACGGGGGGGCGGGTGAATCTGTCATCAGCGGGGAAGTCCTGGAAGCTGATCCCCTGCTCAGGATACGCCTGAATATCAGGGGATACGGATTCCTGGAGGTGGAAACTGGCCTGATCGGATCCTATAACCTTGAAAATATACTCGCAGCAGCATCTATCGGACTGCATTTCGGGATCAGTCCGGAGCATCTCAAAAAGGCGATCCAGCATTACCGCACCGACAATAACCGGTCCCAGCAGTTGAATACCGATCACAATGTATTAATTCTTGATGCCTATAACGCAAATCCCACCAGCATGCGGGTAGCCATTGATAATTTCAGGTCTATTCTTCGTCCCTATAAGTCGGTCATCCTGGGTGATATGCTGGAACTGGGTGAGGCCACCGGGACAGCTCACAGGGAGGTTATAGATTTACTGGAAACAGCTGGATTCAAGGAGATCATACTGGTGGGCTCTTCCTTCGCAAATGCTGAAGTACCAGAATCTTACCATGTGTTTTCATCTGTTACGGAATGTGCCGGGTGGTTAGAGGAGCATCCGTTGCGTGACAGAATGATACTGTTGAAGGGATCTCGCGGGATAGGACTTGAACAATTGCTCGGATTACTTTGATTAAGATCAGGAAAGAAAAATGTCCATATTTGATGGTACCATGGGTTGCGGATCCAGGTACCGGGAGAGGGTGGACAGGATAGTGTTCGGATGAACCGGTTTCAGCAGGAATTCTTCAACGTTCAGTTTTTTCATCAGGTGTTTGTATTCCGGCTGATTGAGGGCAGAATAAGCAATGATGGGTACATCTGACCTGTATTTTCGGATGAGCCTCGTGGTTTCTACACCATTCATTTCCGGCATTCGGATATCCATGATGATCACCTGGATACCCGGATTCTCAATAAAGGCTGAAAAGGCCTCGGTTCCGTCATAGGCCGGGTATATCTTAATGCCAGTAGGCTTCAGGATCTCTCCCAGTAAAAGGTGGGATGACAAATCATCATCTGCGATAAGAATTGACCTGTTTTTCCAGTCCGGATACAATGAATTAGATTTAAGGAATTTCTACTCCAATAACTTGAGACGAAATTACTAAATTAGCACCCTGCCGATTAATAAACAAACAGAACTTATCAACTAATTTTTCAGGGTTATTAACAGTAGGATTCAGACCCCGGATCAGGGATGAAAATCAAGCTGCCGATAGTACTTATTCCCCTTGATAAAAAAATGATAAACTATACTTCCCTGAAACATTTCGGGATGCGTACGGAGCCCGTTCAATGCAAGGTTTTTTGCTCTCAACCTGCGTATGGATCGTATATGGCCAAGGAGAAAAAGATGTGCCTTAATAACAGAAGAGAAATTCCTGAGTTCAAATTTGACCAGGAACTGCATCATGGAGATCCAGTCAAGGATAAGGCGCGGAAACAAGATGCGGAATAATTTTCCTCCTGGGAGATTTTTATAAAGAAGGATGATATTGTTCCTGAAATTCAGGTATGTTTTTTTATGGTCATTCTTGGGAAGTGTGCCACCCCCTATGTGATAAATGGTTGATTCCCAGCAGAACCGTATGTTATAGCCCAGGTTTTTAATCCTCCAGCAAAGATCAATTTCTTCCATATGAGCGAAAAAGAACGGATCGAGTCCACCACTGCGTTTATACAATTCCGACCGGATTGCCAGGCAGGCCCCCGAGGCCCAAAAAATATTAAGATCGCTATTGAACTGCCCGGTATCTTTTTCGATCCTGTTGAAGATCCGCCCCCGGCAAAACGGGTATCCGAATTTATCTATAAAGCCTCCCGCAGCCCCTGCATGTTCAAATGAATCCCTGTCATGCCAGGATTTTACCTTGGGCATGCATGCTCCCAGGCTGGCATCCTTTTTCATGGCGTTGTAAAGGGGGACAAGCCAGTTCTCTGTGACTTCAACATCCGAATTCAGCAGAACGAAATAGGGGGCGTCGATCTGATCGAGGGCCCGGTTATAACCTTCAGCGAATCCATAATTTTCACCCAATTCAATGGTCTTTATGGAAGGGAATTTTTGGTTGAGAAGTTCCAGGGAAGTGTCGGTTGACCCGTTGTCTGCGACCCAGATATCAGCAATATCCTGATCGGTGAACTCGACCAGTGGCGGAATAAATTTTTCAAGGAAATGAACTCCGTTCCAGTTTAATATGACGACCGCTATTTCTACCAATTATTAGATCTTGTGGGAGCTAAAAATAATAAGAATATCTGAATGCCTGTCAGCGATTCTGGTTTTCAGCCAACTTTTTTGTAGTTAGTTTCCATCGCCTGTGTGTCCATAACCATTGTTCAGGGTTTTTTCTGATATTGGCCTCCAGGATGCGGACATGTTTTTCTGTGATCTCATGTTCGGCCAATCCGCTTACATCATCAAAAAGTTTCAGTACCTCAACTTCATAATAACCTCTCCTGATCTTTTTTATATGGACAAATGCCACCGGGAATCCTGTTTTCAGGGCCATCTTTTCAATCCCGAGATGAACCGGTGTCAGCTGGTTCAGGAATGTAGTCCAATACTGGGTCTCTTCCCAAATGGTGGACTGGTCACTAACAAAACCGTAATAAGCCAGTTTTCCCTCTTGCCTGTCAGCAAGTATCCTGCGGAACGTGTCATGCATGGGTATCATGATTGCCCCATGACGTTCGCGTGTTTTTTCGAAAAATCGATTAAAATATTTATTATTCAGGGGTTTATAAATTGAGATGGGCAGATGGGAGGAGGCATCACACACTCTGAGGCTCCATTCCCAATTATTGAAGTGAGCACCTACCAGCAATACACTTTTTTCCTGCCTGTAATATTCTCTCAATACCTCAGGGTTGCTTAATTTCATTCTTTTTTCCAGGTTTGCAGGTGAAATGGTCACCATTTTCAGGATCTCAACAATTAAATCATTAAAGTGCCTGTAGAATTTACGGGCCAGTTCCCTGATCTCATTTTCCTCTTTATCAGGAAATGAATTTCTGAGGTTTTTAAGTACAATTTTTTTCCTGTAGGCTACCAGGTAAAAGGTGACCGGGTAAAGAATATCTGACAGCAGGTAAAGGATCCGGAGGGGCAGCATCGACAAGAGATACAGAAAGGGGACCGTCAGGTAAAAAATGATTGCGTCCATTTTGGAGAAATTACGGTATCATCTTATTTTCCGGCCTGATCATCGATAAAGATTTTCTTAATAATATCCCTGAATTCATCGGCGACGGCTTCATTGGTGGCTATGATGGTCCCGCCGAAAAGCCAGTCTTCATTTCCATAGAAATCATATGCTTTCCCCCCGGCTTGCTGGATGATAAATGCTCCTGCAGCCACATCCCATGGATTCAGGCCATATTCATAAAAGGCTTCAAACCGGCCACAGGCAACATACGCAAGGTCTGTTGCAGCTGACCCCAGCCTTCGCAGTCCGTGTGAGTTCTGCATAAAGTAATTTACTGAATCCATAAAGCCATCAAGGTGTTCGAAGTAGGTGTAGGGGAATCCTGTAGCAATCAGTGAATCGCTCACACTGGAGGTTTGGCTGACCTGTATTTCTTTGCCATCCATATAGGCTTTGCTTCCT
>DAOUVF010000178.1 GCA_030667765.1 Bacteroides sp. | reverse complement strand
GTTCAAAAGAAGGATTTTTTACCAGGTTCCCGCGGTTTGCCTGGATGACCCTCTGTCTCAGCGGAATGGATGTAGGATCCAGGCTCGACCAGCCAGCTGTGGATGGCAGGTTGCTGTCTTCTTCAACACAGCTGTTGAATGAAAACAACATGACTATAATAATAGTTATAAGGCCTGTTCTCCTGTTGATGGATTGTCCTGGCATCATCCTTAAGTCTTCCTGTAAAAATAAATGATTTCCGGTCAATAACAAAGCCACTTATCCCGAAGGGAAAGTCCTGCTTATTCAAATACAAATCCGATCCGGAAAGCAATGCGGTTATATTGCTTATTCAGGTTCAATACTTCATCAGTCCAATCCTGGGTAATCACCGACCTCAGGCTCTGAAAACGGTAAACCAGGGATAAAGAAAGGGAATTATGCCCGTTCAGCCGAATAAAGGTCCCCAGTCCCACTGCATACATATAACCCCCATGATTATTCGTACTCACACCCCAGATTTCAGGGGGATCCTCAACGGGTACGGAATAGCCAATGCTGGCCCTGACAAAAGGTGACAGCACATTCCTGCCAAAATGGTAAGACATGTCTGCAAACAGGGGAACCACGGCCTGTTCATAGAACTCTATGCCAATGCCAAGACCGGGATAGAACCTGCTGTTTATTTTATACCCATTGACCATCTGGGCACTGAAGATGGCGTTCTTCTCATTGTTCCCGGTGCCGATCAGCACCCCCAGGTCCGTCCGGTTAAAATATCCGCTGGAAGGAACATGCAGGCGGCTGCTTTTCACATTCACCATTTCCCTGTTAATGTGGTCTACATCCCCGGTATTAAAGATCATGGTATTCCAACACAGGGTCTGAAGCATGATCTGGTTCTCATCCTGATTGTTCAGCAGGCTTCCCCGGTAAATTTCACCATTCTTCAGATAAACTGCATCCACTTCCTGCTTCTGTGCTACCAGATCAGTCAGGCAGGAAACACATAGAAACATAATAATAAGAAGAAAATGAGTTTGCCGGGGTTGCTTCAGCCGTTCCATGATGGTAATCCTTTTTAGATTCAGTGTACAATTCATAGATGTCAGGGAGCCGCAAATGGTTGCGTCATATTCCCTGGTGAACAGGAACGCAACCTTCTGGACGGATACTGCATCTACTATATAAATCAAATCCCACAGCTATGAAAAAAGACAAAATCCAAACCTGCCTGGTGTTCACCTCCATTTTAACTGTTCTCACCCTGGTTGGCTGCCAGGACAAACTCCTGCAGACATACGAAGTGAACAATCCGGTATACATGTCGTATGAAGACCTGCGTTCAGCCGTCTCGGATACCACACCGGAGGAGATCAACCATCCGGGAAAGATCTACCTGTATGGTGATTTTATACTGGTAAATGAAGTGAGAAAGGGCATCCACGTAGTCAATAATGCGGATCCTTCGAATCCGGAAGTGATCAGCTTCATCAAGATACCCGGTAACATTGATATGGCTATTAAGAATAATATATTATATGCCGATTCATATGTAGACCTGGTGGCGATTGATATTTCCGACCTGAATAATATCAGGGAGGTAGCCAGGTTTGAAGATCTTTTTTCATGGTCTCTTCCGCCTTACGAAGCCGGGACACGAGTAGGCATGGTTGATGAAACCCAGGGCGTTGTTATAAGCTGGATAGTGGAAGAGGTGACGGAAGAACTGGAATGGCAGGACCAGGGACTCATATACCCGACCCGGATGTGGGAATCCTCAGTGAGGATGGATATGGTATCCTTTGCCAGTGCCAATGGAACAGGTGGCGGATCGGCAACAGGTACGGGTGGCTCCATGGCAAGGTTTATCATTTATGAAGATATACTCTATGTCATTGACCAGTCAAACCTGCATATGTTTGATATCAATAATGAACTTGCACCGATATCAGCAGGCAGTAAAGCCATAGGCTGGAACATCGAGACTGTCTTTATAGCCAGGGAACACCTGTTCATCGGATCTATGACAGGGATGTACATATACAGCCTGTATGACCCGGTCAATCCGGAGTTTGTATCCACCTACTGGCATGTGACCAGTTGTGACCCCGTGGTAGTGGAAGGAAATTATGCCTATATCACGCTGAGGACCGGGAATATATGTGAGACCGATGTAAACCAGCTGGAGATCGTGGATATCCACAAACTTGCAAGCCCTATCAAGATCAAGTCTTATCCCATGCATAATCCGCATGGATTGGGAATTGAACAGGGCATTTTATTTATCTGTGACGGGGATGCCGGCCTGAAGGTTTACGATGCAAGCGATCCCCTGAACCTTAATGCGAACCAGCTTGCCCATTTTACAGAGATCAACACATTTGATGTAATACCTATTGAAAAGCATCTGATCATGATCGGTGAAGAAGGATTGTACCAGTATGACTATTCTGATGTAAAGGATATCAACCTGCTGAGTATGATCCCGATTGTCGCTGATTAGGATTGGTTCACCCTAGGCAGGTGATAAGGAGGTCTGTCATGGATAGATCTCCTTTTTTGCTGCTTTCAGGGTGTTCAGGAGCAGGGAGACACGCGTCATGGGTCCCACTCCACCTGGTACAGGCGTAATGTAACTGCATTTGGTGGAAACAGCGTCAAAATCCACATCCCCCATCAACTTGAAGCCGGATTTTGTTTTATCTGATTTGACCCTGGTGGTGCCGACATCGATTACCACGGCATCCTGAGGTACCATGTCCTCTGTCAGGAATCCCGGTTGCCCCATGGCCGCAATGATAATATCTGCCTGCAGGGTCATTTCCCGGATGTCCTTTGTGCGGCTGTGACAGACAGTGACCGTGGCATTGCCCAGGTCTTTTTTCCGTGCCATCATAACGGCAATGGGCTTTCCGACAATATTGCTCCGGCCTATCACCACGCAGTGTTTCCCGATGGTAGGTATATTGTATCTTTTGATAAGTTCGATGATGCCGGCAGGCGTGGCAGATTCAAAACAGGGCAGGCCAATCAGCAGGCGGCCAGCATTCATGGGATGGAACCCGTCAACGTCCTTGGAAGGATCAATGGATTCGATAACCTTTGCTTCAGAAATGTGAGAAGGCAGTGGAAGCTGAACAATGAAGCCATCGATCTCAGTATCCCTGTTCAACCCGGCAATCTTGGCCAGGAGTTCGGCTTCGGAAGTATCCTCCTCAAACCTTACCAGGGTTGATTCGAATCCCACCTGTTCACAATCCTTTACCTTGAAGTTCACATAGGTTTCACTGGCAGGATCATTACCGACAAGAACAGCAGCCAGATGAGGTCTTTTCCCACCCCTGGCAATGATATCTTCCACTTCACGGGCAATTTCAAGTTTGATCTGTCCAGCTGTTTCTTTACCGTCGATTAAAATCATAATAGTATATTGGTTTAATGGTTATTACTGCCTTCTGCCCTGCATACCACCCATCATCTTAGACAGGTTCTTTCCGCCTGACATCATTTTCATCATTTTCCTGGTTTCCCCGAATTGTTTTATGAGCCTGTTCACTTCCTGTATAGTCGTTCCACTTCCAAAAGCGATCCGCTTTCGGCGGGTTCCATTCAGGATATTGGGATTCGACCGCTCCCCGGGTGTCATGGAATGGATAATGGCTTCAATCCCCTTGAAGGCATCATCATCCATATCCAGGTTCTTCATGGCCTTGCCAACGCCAGGGATCATACCGGCAAGATCTTTCAGGTTACCCATCTTCTTGATCTGCTGGATCTGCGACAGGAAATCATCAAAATTAAACTGGTTCCTGGCTATCTTTTTGTGCAGCTTCCTGGCTTCCTCTTCATCAAATTGCTCCTGGGCCTTTTCCACGAGTGATATGATATCACCCATGCCGAGTATCCTGTCAGCCATCCTGGAGGGGTGAAATACATCAAGGGAATCCAGTTTTTCGCCGGCACTGACAAATTTGATCGGCTTGTTTACCACAGAGCGTATTGAAAGGGCAGCCCCTCCCCTGGTGTCACCATCGAGCTTGGTAAGGACGACCCCGTTGAAATCCAGCCTTTCATTGAATTCCCTGGCGGTGTTCACGGCATCCTGTCCAGTCATAGAATCCACAACAAACAGGATCTCCTGGGGAGATACCGCTTTTTTTACGGATTCGATCTCTGTCATCATCTGTTCATCAATGGCCAGCCGTCCGGCCGTATCAATGATGACCACATTCCGGCCCTGCTGTTTGGCATGTTTGATACCCGCCTTTGCGATCTTAACAGGATCCTTGTTCCCATCCTCACTATAAACAGGAACATCCACCTGCTCTCCAAGCACTTCGAGCTGTTCAATGGCGGCAGGCCTGTATACATCGCCGGCAATCATCAGGGGGTTCATCCCTTTTTTATTTTTCAGGTGGTTGGCCAGTTTTCCCGAAAATGTCGTTTTACCTGATCCCTGGAGTCCCGCGATCAGGATTACAGCGGGACTGCCTTTCAGGTTAATATCCTCCATCTCCCCGCCCATCAGCCTGACCAGTTCATCATGAACGATCTTGACCATCATATCGCCAGGCTTCACGCTGGTCAGTATTTTCTCGCCAAGCGCTTTTTCCTTGACAGTATCAGTAAAAGTCTTTGCGATCTTGAAGTGTACGTCCGCATCGAGCAGGGCCCTTCGTACATCTTTCAGCGTCTCGGCTACATTTATTTCAGTAATCCTTCCCTGCCCCTTCAGCAGTCTGAAGGACCTATCCAATCTGTCTGATAAACTCTCGAACATATGATGTTTCTTCTATATTACATTCTTTCAGGCATCTCCATGCCCAGTAACTGCATGCTGGTGGCGATGGTACGTACCACGACCCCTGACAACAGGAGCCGGAATTTCTTACTGCTTTCGCTTTCTGCATTCATGATGGAATAATCATGGTAGAACTGATTGAATTCCTTGGCCAGTTCATAACAGTAATTTGCGATCACGGCTGGATTCAGATCATGTCCGGCATCACTGACGATCTCAGGAAAAAAGTAAATCCTTTTGATCAGGTCAATTTCTTTCGGATTTAGTTCCAGGTCCTTCACTATGCCCGGTTCCAGCCCGCTTTCCTCAGCCTTTCTCAGGACAGACCTGATCCTGGCATGGGTATACTGAATAAACGGTCCGGTGTTACCGTTGAAGTCCACCGATTCAACCGGATCAAATATCATGTTTTTCCTGGGATCAACCTTCAGTATAAAATATTTCAGCGCACCCAGTCCAACCGTGGTAAATATTTCGTTTTTGTCATCTTCCGAGTACCCATCCAGTTTGCCGAGTTCGGCTGACATGGTCCTTGCGGTTTCAGACATCTCATCCATCAGGTCATCGGCATCCACCACGGTTCCTTCCCTTGATTTCATCTTTCCGCCTGGGAGTTCTACCATCCCGTAGGACAGGTGGATCAGCCGGTCTGCCCACACGTAACCCAGTTTTTTCAGGATCAGTATCAGGACCTGGAAATGATAATCCTGTTCGTTCCCGACAACATATACATGAGTGTTAAAATTAAATTCAGCAAACCGCTGATGCACAGTTCCAAGGTCCTGTGTCATATAAACCGAGGTACCATCTGAACGGATGAGCAGTTTCTGGTCAAGGCCTTCGTCGGTCAGGTCTGCCCAGATGGAGCCATCTTCCTGCTTGTACAGTATCCCCTTTTCCAGTCCATCCATGACAATCGATTTTCCCAGGGTATAGGTATCCGACTCATAATAGACTTTGTCAAAAGAAACCCCAAGCCGTTGATATGTAATGTCAAAGCCGTCATAGACCCAGCCATTCATCATTTCCCACAGGTTAGTGACACCGGGATCCTTTGCCTCCCACTTCCGGAGCATCTCCTGTGCTTCCCGGATCAGGGGTGCTTCCCTTCCGGCCTGCTCCCCGGGCATCCCCTTTCCAAGCAGTTCCTTAACCTGGGACTTATATTCCCTGTCAAACCTAACGTAATAATCCCCTACCAGGTGGTCCCCTTTCCTGCCTGTACTTTCCGGCGTTTCACCCTCACCCCATTTCTGCCAGGCAAGCATGGATTTACAGATATGTATGCCACGGTCATTTACCAGGTTGACTTTTTGTACCTCAAAGCCGTTTGCTTCCAGTATGCTCGAAATGGAGTGGCCTATCAGATTGTTCCTGACATGACCCAGGTGCAATGGCTTATTTGTATTGGGAGAAGAGTATTCCACCACATACACCGGTGCATCCTCCCTGGTTGATTTTTTGCCATAATCCTTATCTGCTTCAATTTCAAGCAGTTTCTGCAACCAGAATGTGCGGCTGATGCTCAGGTTTAAAAATCCCTTGATGACATTACAGGTTTCTATCTCAGTGCATGTATCAACAAGAAAGGCACCGATTTCCTTACCGGTTTGTTCGGGGGACTTCCTCGTGATCCTGAGCAGGGGAAAAACAACGAGGGTCAGGTCTCCTTCAAATTCCTTATTTGTTTTCTGGATCTGCAGGGAACCCGCATCCATATCCATAGCAT
>DAOUVF010000052.1 GCA_030667765.1 Bacteroides sp. | reverse complement strand
TGATAAAAAGCAGGTTTGTATCATGTCAAATAACAGTTATCCGTTAAAAAATCCTTAAAAAATTATTGTTTATTTTTATTTAGTCTAAATAATCATATATTTGTGTCAAGAAAATAAAACAAACTAAAATGGCATTCAAATTACCTGATTTAAGTTACGATTATAACGGCCTGGAACCCTATATCGACGCCCGTACCATGGAGATTCACCACAACAAGCACCATGGCGGTTACACCAGCAAATTAAACACAGCGATTGAAGGCAGTGCACTGGCAGACCAGAGCATCGAGGAGATCCTGTCAGGGGCTGGCTCGCACGGAGCAGCAGTCAGAAATAACGGTGGTGGTTATTACAACCACAATCTGTTCTGGGCAGTGATGAGCCCGAATGGTGAAGGAAGGCCTGAAGGCGAAGTGCTGAAAGCTATTAACGAGGCCTTTGGAAGTTTCGATGAATTCAAGAGCCAGTTTTCAAATGCAGCTGCTACCCGTTTTGGCTCCGGCTGGGCATGGCTTGTGAAGACTGACGGGGGACTTGTGGTTACTTCATCGCCTAACCAGGACAATCCGCTGATGGATGTTGCAGAAGTTAAGGGTTTGCCTATCCTGGGACTGGATGTATGGGAGCATGCTTATTATTTAAAATACCAGAACAGGAGGCCCGAATACATTGAGGCATTCTGGAATGTGATAAACTGGTCTGAGGTTAACAATAGATTTGGTTCATAATATTTTATTAGTTATTGGTTGGTTTAAAGGGGACTCCGGGGACGGGGTCCCTTTTTTAATTTAACCAGCCACTTTCTCAACCTCCCTCATGACCCGCAACAGATTCCCGCTCCAGAACTTTTGAAGATCTGACCTGGAATAGCCCCTTATTAGTAATTCATAGGTGATGTTGGGCAGTTCGGTTACATCAAAACAGTCTTCCAGCGCAGCCCCCCCATCATAATCAGATCCAAACCCGACATGATTTATCCCTACCAGGTCCACAACATGGTCAAAATGATCACAGAATTGGGAAACAGTGGCCAGATCTGGAGGATACTTACTGTTGATATCGTAATATTCCTGTTCCAGTGCCAGTTTTGCACTGTCATCCAATTCGCTCCAATTATCATATTTTGCCCAGAGTACCTTCCTCGCAGAATCCCTTTCCGGGTAGGCCGGCATTTCAGCAACATAATCGCTCACCAGGCAGAGCTGGATAACACCGCCGTTGTATGCAAGTTTCAGTAGCATTTCATCTGACAGGTTGCGTGGATTGTCGCAAACCGCCCGGGCATTTGAATGGGAAGCGATAACAGGTGCCTTACTGACCTCTACAACATCATCAAATGCCTCATCGGACATATGGGACACATCGATCATGATCCCCAGGCGGTTCATTTCCCGGACAACTTCCCTGCCGAAATCACTGATCCCTCCATGTTCTGGTCCATCCCTGTCTGTGGATGAATCGCAGATATCATTGTTCCGGGTGTGGCAAAGTGTAATATACCTGGCACCAAGATCATAAAACCTGCTGACCATCGATAGGTCCTTTCCGACAGGATAGCCATTCTCAATGCCAATATATACTGCTTTTTTGCCCTGTTGACTGATAGCCTCCAGGTCATCGGCGGATAAGGCGATGGCAGCCAGATCTGCACTGCGATCCAAAACTGCATGAATGGAATCAAAAAGCATCAGGGCTTCCTTTTTTACTTTTTCATTCTCTTCAGGGGTCCTTGGTCCCTGTCCCACGAAAACAGCAAAAAACACCCCATCAAGTCCACCTTCCTGCATCCGGGGAAAGTCAAGCTTCCCCCCTCTTCTGCGGGGATCGGACCTTTTGCTGAGATCAGTACTTCGCCTGGAAAACCTTAAAGGTGTATCAGTATGGGAATCAATCGTTAACAGAGATTGGTGGATCCCGGCTGCTTCATCCCTGGAAATCTCCTTCCTGGAATTACTTTTACAAGCGGAGATCGTGAATAGTACGAAAAGAATGGTGACCTGTAAAACAATTTTCTGTGACATGTTATCTGGTATATAAAAATCGTTAACGGTATCTTTCTCCATACGTTTTATAGGGGATGCTGGCAGGGGACTTGATCATAAATAATTCAGCATCCAGGGCTGATACCAGATCAAGATTCTCCTCCCCGCTTACAATGAAGAAATCTCCAATACTCACAGATTGTCCACCGATACCGGGCGATCCTTTCAGAACAAATACTGAATAAATCATATCCAACTCAAGCAAGAGTGTGAATTGCTCCAGCTTACCGGTCAATTTAAAAATGGCCAGATCTTCTGTTACCATATCCATGGGTAACTTGTTTTCCGTATAAATCTTAAGATCATATTCTCCCTCATCAAGCACAGGGAATCCGGCGGCCGGATAGTCATCATAGCTGGCAGGGACCGACAGGGTCTGGCCGAGGTCAGGGTCCACCCAGATCTGGAATATGCTGGAACCGGCATGGAGGCGTTCGGCATGCGTAATACCGTTCCCTGAGCGAATGATCTGTGCATCCCCGGCGTGGAGGGTTTTCCAGCCATTTAGCTTACTGTCGTAATGTTCAATCTTACCTGTCAGCACAAAACTCATGATCTCAAACCCCTGGTGGGGGTGTTCGCCAATGGTGCTCCCTTCATCACTCCAGGCATGGGCCCAATAAAAGAGGTTTGAATACGGACGCAAGCTACCACCGTCCTGAGGAAAGCCAATGGGTTTTTTCTCGAGTATCGCACCTCCGTTGAACTGACCTTCTGCCTGTTCTTCTCTTGTATATATCTCTATGGCCATTTTATTTGCAATAATTTATAAGATTACTAGATCTTATTTTCCTGTAAATATACAAATAATAGAAAATGTCCAAAGACCGGCTGCTAAAGAGTGCTTAAGGGAGATACAGGGCCAGGCATCGCATCATCTCCGGATCGGACTTCTGCCTGTCCAATGCCCGTCACAGCGAAACGTTCGAGGAGGCCCTCGTCGTTGATCTCCTTTGATAAGCCTGCAATGGTGTTGGGAGGCACATCAAACAAATCCAGGATCATCAGTCCGTCCAGTGCATTATTGAATTTGGGATCGATATTGAAACCAACGATCTTCCCGTTCTGTTTCAGGTACTTTTTAAGGAGTACCGGCATATTGTTTTGTGCCGTCTCAATGTCTTTTATGATCCGGTCAAACTTGTTCAGGTCACTGGTGCTTTCGATCAGTATATCTGTATCAAGGTGATGAAGGGATACGATGAATCTTTTACGGGGACGAATATACCGGGCAATCTTGTCATTGTAATAATACTCGCTTATAAATTTAATTATCAGCTCTTTGGAAAAATCTGAAAAACGGTTACTGATGCTAACCGGTCCCACCAGGTACCTGTACTCCGGGTTTTTTATAAGAAAGTAAAGTATCCCCTTCCAGAGCAGGAACAGCGGTATGGGTCGTCGCTGGTATTCCGGGATAATAAAGGACCGGCCTAGTTCCAGGGCCTGCGTAAGTATGGGATACATTCGCCGGTGCATCCTGAAAAGGCTCTGGATATAAAAACCCCTGATCCCGTAGATATCCATGATCTCTTTTCCCTTTCCTACCCGGTAGGCACCTACGATCTTCCGCTTCTCATCATCCCAGATAAACAGCTGGTGGTAATACAGATCATATTCGTCGATATCCATCGACCTGTTGGTCCCTTCCCCAACTTCACGGAAGGTGATTTCACGAAGCCTGCCGATCTCGTTCATGATATTCGGGATCTCGACTGAAGGGACACAGATCACATTGTAGTTCTGTACTTTAAATAATGAAAAGCGGCCAATAACCCTTGAAATCTCTGCTTCGATCTTCTGTACCGGAACCGGATCAGCAATGGGTTCTTCCCGCTTGAGCCTTCCACGGCTGACCGAAAAGAATTTATTAACCTCCAGTGAGGTTCCAAGAGCATAAGTTTTGGTCCTCAGGTACCGTCCATACCTGGCGATATCACTGAATTCATACTGCTCCCTGGGTAAGATGGGCGAACCAATTCTGATATTGATGACCCTTTTCCGCTGCTTGAAAAACTCCGAAGGCAATTTAAGGGTTTGCAGCTTGGGATGTATCCTTCCCAGAAGTTGAAAAAACCTGCTGTTCTTTCCCTGGAAATAGATAGGCACAACTGGCACATTTGCCTTCTTGATCATTTTGAACACCGGGTATTGCCACTGTGGATCGGTTACGGCATGTATATCCTGGTTGAAACAGGAGACCTCCCCGGCTGGAAAAACACCAATAGGCTTCCCCTCTTCCAGGTGAATAAATACATCCTCTAACTGACCCTCCCTGTCTGATGATCCTGCCTGTTGGGTAAACGGATTGAATGCAAAGATGTTTTTTCTGACAGGTTCCATCCGCTGTAGAAGAAAGTTGGGTAAAACCTTGTAATCGGGCCGTATCGAGGCGATCATCCTGATCAGGAGAAGCCCGTCAATCCCGCCAAAGGGATGGTTGGATACTGTAATGAATGCACCTTCCATGGGGATTTTGTCAAGTTCATCATTACTGATCTCATAACGGATCCCCAATTCCTCATTCATGGAATTGATAAAGTCCATGCCCGACTTCATGCTGTTCTCAGCGTAAATCTTGTTAATCCTCCGGAACCGGAGCAATAACATCAGGAATTTGGCTGCACTCTCACCCGCTATCCCCTTCACCCTTGCAGCCCGCAGGAGTTCATCTGTATCAATTAACTTCATGCCTTTGTTAAGACAATGTAATTTCTGCGTTAAATATAAGTTAAAAATGAATAGTCCCGCTAAAAATCTCACTTAAAAATCCATACGCTTGCCAGGACAACAATACCGAAGAGTACCACCACCGAACCGGTTATTTTATTCAGCCACCATATGCTTCGCAACCTGATCCTCTTGCGAAAACGGTTGGCTATGGATGCAAGGATGAACCACCAGAGGATTGTCCCGCCTGCGATCCCTGCAGTCAGTGTCAGTATTTCAAAAATTGACAGGGTATCATTGGCCACTTTTATGGCCGCCATGATGGCAATGAAAAGAAAGATCGCCATAGGATTAGACAGGGTCAGCAGGAAAACCGAGGCAAAATCCTGTGAAAGGGGGGGTTTGTTCAGGCGCTGAAGTCTTAGCTGCTTTACCGGATTTGTATAGAATATCCGCAGCCCGATATACAATACGAACAATCCTCCAAGTATCTGAAAATAAATCTGTCTTTCTTCGATAAAATTGATGATAATGGTCAGTCCGAATCCGGCGATGACGGCAAAAATAATATCCGCCGCAGCTGCTCCGAGTCCGGATACAAACCCCGACATATACCCCCTGTTCAATGTCCGCTGGATACACATAACCCCTATCGGTCCCAGTGGAGCAGAGACCAGCAATCCGATCAGGAAGCCTTTTATGAAAATCTCAGGGATCATGATTTCGAGGAACAAGTAATAACGTAATCAGCGTAAAATTATGAATTATCCTATAATAATGCGATTTTCTTCATGCTAAGATTTTCACCTTGGTTATATTTGCAAACTATTTTATTACAGGATGAGACTACAGAAGATACAGCTTGAAAATAAGTCCTGGCAGTGGGCTATTTTGTTATTTCTCTCTTTGATCTGGGGTACTTCCTTCATCCTGATGAAAAAGGGGCTGGAATCATACAGCCATACGCAGGTTGCTGCATTCAGGATCTTTTTCAGTTTTGTATTTTTGCTTCCCGTTACCATCAAAAACATCAAGGTGATCCGGAGGGATAATATTCAATCCCTCATCATTGTAAGTATCATAGGCTTTGCCATCCCGGCCTTTCTGTTCACAAAAGCCCAAACCAGGATCGACAGCTCTCTGGCCGGCATGCTGAACTCCCTGACGCCGCTGTTTACTCTTGTAGTGGGACTCCTGGCATACAGGACCAGGGGCAGGTGGATGAATATAGTCGGGCTTATCCTGGGATTGACGGGTGCTGTCGGACTCATGTGGAACGGGGACCTGAATATACTAAAAGGCATTAATGTATTTGCCCTCTTTATTGTTGTCGCTACCATTTGTTACGGAATAAACGTAAACGAGATCAAGTTTAAACTTGTCGATCTTTCCAGCCTCGAAATAACAAGCCTGGCATTTCTGTTTACCGGACCGATCGCAGGTATTTACCTGCTTTTTACAGATTTTACACCTGCCTCTCAGACACCTGACTACTTGTTGAATCTCGCTTATATTGCTATCCTTGCCCTGTTCAGTTCCGTTATAGCCGTGTTGATCTTTAATCACCTGATCAAATATACCACCACCCTGTTTGCAGCCTCGGTCACCTATATCATTCCGCTTTTTGCCATTATGTGGGGCATCCTGGACGGGGAGAGCATACGGCTTATGCAGTTCTTCTGGATTGCTGTTATCCTCTTCGGAGTATACCTTGTAAATAAATAATATCTTTACCGACCAAATGACAAAATCACGCCTCCTATCCCTTTCCATCCTTAGTGGTCTGCTGCTGACACCGGCCTGGTATGGATTCGGAACGGGACTGATCCTGTTACTTGCCTTTATCCCGCTGTTATTCGTCGAAGATTTCCTGTATGAGAACAAATCAGAACACAGGCCTCATAAGTCATTCCTGTATGCATTTATTACTTTCTTTATTTGGAATATATGTGCTACATGGTGGCTCTGGAATGCAACCATAGCGGGAATGTTTCTTGCGGTGATGATTAATTCCACACTGATGTCCCTTATCTTCTGGCTGGCCCACATCACCCGGAGAAATACCAGCAGCGGTACCGGCAATTTTGCTATCATCGCATTCTGGCTTGTGTATGAACATTTCTATATGAACGGGGAGATCAACTGGCCCTGGCTTAACCTGGGGAATGGTTTCGCCAATGATATACTTTTCATTCAGTGGTATGAATATACAGGTACCTTCGGTGGTACTTTCTGGGTATTGCTCGTTAATATACTGGCTTTTAATCTTATAAAGCATTTTATTCATTACAGGACACTTAAAAATAAGATCATCCAGACCTCCATACTGATCAGCGTTATCCTGATCCCCCTTATTTTTTCCCTGATCCGTTTCAGCACATACAAGGAAAAACATGATCCGAAGGAGATCGTGGTATTGCAACCAAATATAGATCCATATGGAGCAAAATTCGGGGGAATGGAAATGGAAAGGCAGATGGAAATCCTGCTGCGCCAGGCAGACTCGCTGGGCACCCCGGGAACAGATTACTTCGTGGCCCCGGAAACATTTATCAATGACAACATCTGGGAAGAGAACCTGTATTCAAACCAGAGTATGCAATCGGTGTACGATTTTGTCCGGGTAAAATATCCGGCATCACATTTTATTGTGGGACTCACCTACTATAAACTGTATCCTGCAGGGCAGGAGAGGAGCAGAACTGCCCGCCAGTTCCCAGGATCAGACGACTGGTATGACATGTACAATGCAGCTGCCCAGATAGACACTTCTATGGTTGAGCAGGTATATATTAAATCCAAGCTTGTGATCGGGGTGGAAACAATGCCCTATCCCGAGTACCTGGGTTTCCTGCGGAAATTGACAGTGAAGCTGGGCGGAACTTTCCGCAGCAATGGTTACCAGGAGTTCAGGGAGAACCTTTATTCCCGTGATGACTCAACCGGTATTGCCCCGGTGATCTGCTATGAATCAATCTTTGGAGAGTTTATCACAGATTACCTCAAGGAAGATGCAGGATTCATATTTGTCATTACCAATGACGGATGGTGGGGAGATACCCCTGGCCACAGGCAGCATCAGAGTTATTCCCGGATCAGGGCCATTGAAACCCGCCGAAGTGTTGCCCGTTCTGCCAATACAGGCATTTCTTCCCTGATCGATCAAAAAGGCCAGGTCCTCCAGCGTACCAACTACTGGGAACCTGATGCCCTCAGGGGTGAGTTGAATGTCAATGACAAACTCACATTCTATACCCGGCATGGTGATTATATCGCCCGGATCGCCTATTTCTTCTCCTTGTTAATCGTCCTCTACACTATCACCAGCATCCTGATTTCCAGGAAGAAATAGCCCCATTTTGCTTTTCCGTCTCAATTAATGTAATTTCCATATCAGATATTTGCACCCTCGTGCAACTGCAATCTTTTTTCTCTGTCCTTTTAAAACAGAAACACATAAGTAAAATTGGCGGCGGCTTACCAGGACATACACAGGGAAATCATCGAACTAAGTAAGGAGGGAAATCCCAGGGCTCAGTTTCAGTTGTATAAGCTGTATTCCAAAGCCATGTTCAATATTTGTGTCCGCATGTTAAACAGTATAGAAGAAGCAGAAGATTTATTACAGGAATCGTTTACAGATGCATTTATGAAACTCAACTCATTCAGATATGAATCATCATTTGGAGCCTGGCTGAAAAGGATAGTGATCAATAAGTGCATCAATGCGATCAATAAGAAAAAAGTTGACCTGGTGTTCCCGGATCAACCTGTAGAACAGGATACAGGGGATGAAGAGGTTGATTACAGCGGCATTGACATGGATGTTCAGCGCATTCGCCTTGCGGTGAGAAAATTACCGGATGGTTACCGGGTGATCTTTAGTTTGTACGCCCTGGAGGGTTATGACCATGGGGAGATATCACAGATCATGAATATCTCTGAATCAACCTCTAAAAGCCAGTACCTGAGGGCAAAACAGAAAATCAAAGAATTATTAAAAAACAATGATGATGAAAGACAGGTTAGAACAATTCATCAGTGATAACAGGGATCAATTTGATCTTTATGAACCGGATGAAAAGCTCTGGGCAGGTATTGAAACCAATATCCAGGGCAAAAAGACATTCCGGATCGGATGGAAAGGCGTAATGTGGAGAGCTGCAGCGGTCATCCTGATCTTTGGCGCTTCTTTCGGGATACAGGAATACCTGCATCAGCGCAAAGCCATGATGGCTGGCCAGGAAGCAAATGAAATGATAAATAATATTCCTGAATTACAGGAAGCCGAGATCTATTACACCAGTCTGCTGAACGACAAGATCAGCCAGATTGAACCCCTGCTCGAGCAAAATCCTGAACTGGGCGAATCACTGCAGCAGGATCTCTCTGAACTCGACAGTATATATGGCGAACTTCAGAATGACCTGCGTGACAATATAGCTAACGACGAGGTAATAGAAGCAATGATCCAGAATTATATCCTGAAGATACAGATCCTTGAAGATCTGCTGGAATACATGGATGAATCCTCTAAAAACAACGAAGATGAAAAGGCTGCAATTGAAATTTAGCAGGTATATTTTACTTGCTGCAACCCTTTCCGTAGTCGCGCCAGGTGTCGGGGCGCAGACCTACACGGACAGGCAGAAAATTGTACGGTCGTTCCCGGCCAATGCGGAAACAAGACTGGATCTGACAAATAAGTACGGGACAGTCCATGTTGTTCCCTGGAAAAATGACTCTGTGCATATAGAAATAGATCTGTTCATCAAATCGAGCAGTAGCTCAAAACTTGAAAAGCTTAAAAGGAGTGTAGATTTTGAATTTACCGACACCAGGTATTATATCACAGCCCGTACAGATTTTGGAGGCAGGGGAGGCAGTTTCTTCTCCGATCTTAAGGAAATAATCCCCTCCAAGAACCAGGTGAAGATCGATTATAGAGTACATGTGCCCCCCGGCATGAATATTACGATCTCAAACAAATACGGGGATATCTATATTGATGATATGAAGGGCAGTGTCAGTGTGAACCTGTCAAATGGAGATATCAAAGCAAACAGCCTGAAAGGGGAATCAAATATCAGCCTGAACTTCGGCAACGGGATCATCAATGAATTAAACAATGCCAAACTGAACATTGCCTACGCCGATATAGAAATCCGGAAAGTAAAACAGTTGAATATTGAAAGCAAATCCTCAAAGATCAGGATCCATGAAGCCGGTATAGTGAAAACCATCTCCCGCAGGGATAAGTTTACGGTCAGCCGTGTTGACAACCTGTCCGGTGAAAGCTGGTTCTCTGACATCCGGCTCTACAGGCTGAACGAGGAGATCAATTATAATCTCAAATACGGCGCATTGAAGGTAGATTCCATATCCAACGGATTTTCTTTTATCAATGTCAATACTGAAAACGCTGATTTGCGCATGGTTTTCAGCAGGCAGGCCAGTTACCAGCTGGAAGTGCTCAAGCATGAAGATGCAGTACTGCAAATACCTGATGAATATGGCCAGTTGGAGGTCATTGACCAGGAAATCGAGGCCGTCCACCTGAAGGGCAGGGTGGGTCCCTATCCGAATGCCAGCTCACAGGTGAAGATCAAAGCCCCAAAGAAATGTATAATAGACATACAGATAAGATAGGATTCAATAAATTTAAACCAGTGAAACACCTAATCACTACCTTACTTATTTTTCTATCCATCCAGGTCGCAGGACAGGATTTTTCCAGGTCGGTCGGGATCAGAGGGGGACTCACTTCCGGCGTGACCTACCGGCAGTACCTGAACCCTGAGCTGGCTTACGAGGGATTATTGAGCTTCCGCCAGGACGGTTTGCAGTTCACCATCCTTCGTGAGCATTTCAGGCCCACCATGTGGCAGGTATCCGATGGATTTTTCATCACTTATGGCTATGGAGGCCATATTGGATTTACCCACAGCCATACATATACCTTTTTTAACAGGCATTTCCATTACCCGAAAAAGAAATTTTCCCCCCTGATAGGGATGGACGGTTACCTGGGGATTGAATACCAGTTCCCGGGGATCCCGGTACAGGTCGGCCTCGATTATAAACCCTTTATCGAGATGTCACTGTATCAGTATTTCCGGATGAGTGTATGGGATGTTGCATTTACTTTGAAGTATACATTTTAAACTAGATAATCATGAAAAAGATCATTACCCTACTTTGTATTGCTCTGACTGTGCCAATGCTGAATGCACAGGAAGAAAATGGAGAATTCAAAACCCTTTTTGGCGACAAACATATCTCGCATGGTGGATATGGCGCTCTTGATATCAGATACTCAAGCATTGATGGCAAGGATGCCTTCCTCATGGGGGGACGTGGCGCCTGGGT
>DAOUVF010000298.1 GCA_030667765.1 Bacteroides sp. | reverse complement strand
TAGGGTTCCTGGGACAGGCAATCTTCCTTTATAAATTTGCCGGTATATCGGCTACCTATTATGCAGGCGAGGGACAAACATTATTGTACGGGGATCCGTTCTACCGCCTCGACAGGTACGGCCGCCTGGACCTGCTTATCCTTCCCTTTCGCAGCGGTCCCGTGAAATTGAAAATTGATGTGGGACTGCACTTCGCCAGGGGGCAGGTGGATTACTCCCAGCAACTCTGGCTCACCTTCGATCTCGATGGCACCGTACCACGCTAAAATGTTACCGGTCCCCGGTCAGTCCGCTGCCTCAGCAATGGTATAAATGGTCCTGTGTGGTTACGGGATGGTTATGTTTTCCTTATCGAAACGTAACTTCACATTGTTCTGCCAGTCGAAGTGTATGCCCCAGTAATCTTCATTCTTGCACCATACGCGGACCACCAGGTTCACAGAACGAGCCGCCAGTTCAGTAACACCAACAAATGGGGCAGGATCAGGAAGTATCCGCTCATCTGCATCTGCCATATCCTTAAGCACATTTTTGGCTTTTTCAAGGTCATCGTCATAACCTATGCCAAATATCATATCCATCCTCCTTGTCTCTTCCGCAGAGAAATTGGTGATGGTCCCACTGGAAATCGGACCGTTGGGGATGATGACCTTCAGGTTATCGGGGGTGTTCAATACCGTATTGAAAATCTGTACGGTGGTTACGGTCCCTGCCTCTCCCTGGGCCTGAATATAATCACCGACCTTGTAAGGTTTGAAGATCAGGATCAGTACACCACCCGCAAAGTTTGCCAGTGATCCCTGCAGGGCCAGTCCCACAGCAAGGCCTGTAGCACCCAATACGGCCACAAAAGAGGTGGTTTTGACACCCACGATATCCACCACGGAAATGATTAACATGATCTTTAGCAGCGTACTGATCAATCCAACCAGGAAAGGCACCAGGGTGGGATCTATATCCCGCTTTTTCATAACTTTTCGGAGGAACCTTGAAAAAGAGTTAATGATGATGATACCAACCACCAGTATTACAATCGCGAGGACGAGTCTGGGTCCCCATGTCCATAGCAATTCGATTGCTTTTTCTGTGTACAGATCTACTTTTTCCAATTTTTCTTATGATTAGTGATTATAAAAAATGTCCGGATAAATATAACTGTTTATAGGCTGTTTCGTAATATCAATTCCGGAAATTGAAAAAGTTTGGTATTTTTCCTGCCTGAATCAGGCTGTAATCAATAGGCTGAATGGCAAATCGGAAAGGGAATAAGGAATTGGGACTGATCATTTGTCTGCTGGGATATATCGTGGCAGGCCTAATGGTATGGCTTATCTATGATGCTGTATCCATTATTCACCCTATCCTGGTGGTGCTGGTCCTTGATATCCTGGCCACGATCATCATTTTTCTGTTCAGTGTTGCATTCAATAATTCAAGTATGTATGATCCCTATTGGAGCCTGGTACCGCCCATTATTTTATATTACTGGATTTTCCATGACCAGACCTGGACCGCATTAACATTGCTTCAGGCCCTGATCCTGATCCTGGTTATAGTCTGGTCGCTGAGATTGACCGTGAACTGGGTCCTCAGGTGGAAAGGTTTGCGGGACGAGGACTGGCATTACCTTACATTTAGATTGAAATACCAGCAAAACTACTGGGTAGTCAGTTTTTTTGGCATACACCTTTTTCCAACCCTGGTTGTTTTTCTTGGTTGCCTTGCCGTATACCCGGCCCTTGTTCTTCATGAGGGGGAAATGGGACTCATGGAATGGTTCGCTGTTGTTATTACGTTTGCAGGGGTAGTCATTGAAACGATATCGGATATTCAGCTTAGCAGGTATGTTAATGATAAGGATAAATGTGATTTTTTATGTTCCGGATTGTGGAAATACAGCCGTCATCCCAATTATTTCGGTGAAGTATTGTTCTGGATAGGGCTTTTCCTGTTTTCAACAGGCATGGACCGGCTTTACTGGTGGATCGTACCCGGACCGGTCATCATTATCCTGATGTTTTATTCGATCAGCATACCCATGATCGATAAACGCATGCTCCGGAGAAAAACCGGTTTCAGGGATTACATGAAAAGAACCTCGGCCATGATCCCCTGGAAACCGAAAGAAAAATCTGTTTCTTCAATCACCCTCCTCAGATGATTCCTTTCTGTTTCTGTATTCACGCAAATAGATGTTTTCCTCTGCCGTTAATTCTCTGATGCTGTAAGGATCTTCACCTGATAACCATTCATTGAATATGGATGGGTTTTTAAAGGTTTTGGTGATGAGTACCTCCAGCAGCCATTCGGATGTGATGATATTACTTTGCAAAAATACTGCCCTGATACCCTCATTGATTGAGCGTCCGGCCAGCAATGGGAAATCATACAAGGCGGCGATGATTTGCCTGTTTCCGGGCTGCTGGTACTTGGCATGGCAACTATCTGCATCTGATGACAGGTAGCAGCGGCAGGCCATAGGTCTTACCCGGTAGATCAGGCAGGAGCCATTGTCCAGAAAAGGGCAGGGGTGAAGACATAGCAGGAATTCCTGAACACTCATATTACCCGTGATCACTGCTTTTGCCGAGGCATTCGTCCGAATCATTGACTGCAGCTTATCCGGCATATCCTCATTCAGGTATTGGCTGATCAGCAGGACTTCCTGGGGGGAAACCAGCACAGCCTGGTGACAGCACCATGAACAACCTTCCCGGCAATCAATTGCCAGACCTTCGCGCAGGCACCTGTTCCTGAAAGAATCAATCAGTCCATCCACAGCTTTATAAGCTGCTGTCATTAAGCTGACAAGCCTGCTTTTGCTAACTCCTTCTGCAAGGTATTCACTGGCCATACGGTAACCATCCTGGAAGAAAATATTCCCGATATCATCCAGATCCGGTACTTGATTCCCATCCATTGTCCATGGTATATGTATCTGAGAGGTTTTACCTGAGTGAAGCCTTCGTGAAAATATATTCAGGGATCTCTATGTCAAACGCTATGCTTTCGATGATAAATTCGGTTCCGTCACCATTTTTTAGCATGTCCTTAAAAACCATCCTCCCCGGGAACCATCTGGATCCCACACGCTTAAAGTCATAAAGCTCTGTTCTTTTCAGAAGTTTCCCACTTTTTGCATAAAGTTCTTCCCTCAGGGGAATATACTTTTCCTCGTCCATCCAGATCTTTCGGACCTGGTAGGTGACATCATCCGTTATTGCTTCCAGCTGGAGGACCCAGCATTTGGTTTCACGCAGGGTCTCTTCGCCGGTCACCTCGGCTTTATAATTGTCCTTGTAGGTAGCGTCGTCCATCATGTCTTCATATGACAAGTCTGATCCCATGACGGACTGCCTGAGCATGTGCCCTGATATCTGTATTGTCCGGTCTGTGGAGGGTGAATAGATCCACAGTGCATCCTCGAGCTTGAGCATTTTGGTGCCCGCTTCCCTCGGGGGGGACAGGTATTCAGAGTATGACTTTTCCTCGCCCATTGACCAGGATTTTGATTCTATCGTCCGGCTTGACCTTGGACCATGGATTACCATTTTCGAGGTCAGTACACGACTTTTCGCTGACATATTCCGGTCCATACGGTCCATGACTTCATCCCCGGAAGGGTACTGGGCACTTAATAATCCTGCCACTATTAATCCTGCTGATAATAAAAATAGTTTTTTCATTTCATTTCATTATTTAAGTTTCCAGCTCTTTAAACAGGACCGCTGTGTTCCTTTTATAAATACCGATGCCCGACAGCATGGTTCCTGCGCTTGAAGCAATCAGGCCGGGGATAAACCCGATGTAAAAGGCCTGGGGAACTATCTTCGCATGAAAAGAACCCGGCATCATCATGGTTGCTCCCTTGGTCATGCCGCTGATATCAATACCCACTTCCTGTATCCAGTATGAAAATCCTAATCCAATAATGGTACCAAATGCCGAGCCGAGTATACCAATAAGGATGGATTCATAGATCATGCTCCTGTATATATGGCCTTTTTCCTCACCTATCGCCAGACGGATACCCACTTCGCCGTATCGTCTTAGTCCGCCAATAAGACCGGTGTTCCAAAGGACGATAGACATGGCAAGGACAAACACAAAAACCATGATGAACGACATTGCATCAACCATCTCAAGATAACTTGCAAGGTCACTCTGTTCGGTCAGCATAGACATGACAGGAGAAAACTCATCCTCAGGATCAGAGAATTTATTGTTGAATCCTGATTTGATGATTTCAGCCTGCTCGACATCCCAGTAACCGTCGGGCAGATAGCCCAGTATCTCACTGGAAGCATCATACATATCAAGCGCAGCCTGGATGTCTGAAATGTCCGCTATCATGGCCCCCTTGTCCATTACAACTGTTCCGAACCGGACGGTTCCGGCAACGATGAAATTATGGAAGGCCATGCTTCCGTACATGGTTGAAC
>DAOUVF010000302.1 GCA_030667765.1 Bacteroides sp. | reverse complement strand
GATGTTCAAGATCAACTCCGTTTATGCCATCCTCGCCATTGCCGCCCTGGTACTGGTTTACCTTGGGATCAGCAGTTATCATAAGGACCGGCGGGGACTCGAATCCATTTTCAGCAATGCGATTTTCCAGTTGAGCCGGAATATCCAGATATATCTGCAGAAGCGCAGGTCCTCCGGTGCCAAGATCCGCTGGAGGCCATCCACCATCTGTATCTCGGATTCCTCCTTTGAGCGACAGAATGCGCTGAGGCTGCTGAACTGGGTCTCTTACCGTTATGGTTTCGGTACCTACATACATTATATCAACAATTATTTCTCAAAATCATCAATGGAAGATTCAAAGGATATCCTGGAGAAATTACTGACGATGACAAGGGAAAAACAGAATCATATTTATGTAGACACCATGATCTCCCCGTCCTATACTTCTGCCATAGCCCAGGTCATTCAGATCCCGGGAGTATCCGGCATGGAGAACAATACCATGCTGCTGGAATTTGACAAGAAGGATCCCGGGAACCTGAAACAGATAGTAGAAAACTTTTCACTGATCGAAGCCGCTAATCACGATATCTGTATCTTAGGCAGCTCACCCAATCCCCTGAAACCCAAGAAGGGTATCCATATCTGGATCAGGAGCATTGATTACAACAATGCCAACCTGATGATCCTGCTTGGTTTTATCATTTCATCCCATCCTGAAATGAAAAAGGCGAAGCTGAAGGTTTTTGAGATCACCTTCGAGGATGATGTAGAAACCACCCGCAAAAAACTTCTCGAGCTGATCCAGACCGGGAGGCTCCCGATCTCCCAGCGAAATGTTGAGATCCTGAGGCCTGATGAAGAAACAGACATCCATTCCCTGATCAACGAACGTTCAGCAGAAGCGGCACTCACCATCATCGGTATCCATTCCGACCAGCTGCATCATGACGGGGAGAAGGTATTCAAGGGATATGAGGGCATAGGGGATACCTTATTTGTCAATGCCCGTGTGAAGCAGGAGATCAATTAACCTCAGGCTATCCGGCTATTCACCGATTTCTGAAACATCAGGCCGCAACCACCGGGATCTCCGGGTGCTGTTATCCCCCAGCCTGATGCCGACCATGAGTTCGTGGGATCCCCCGCTGTAATTCTGAAACGCCCCCAATGTGGCATCATAGGCATAACCCAGGTATATGCCATCGACCATAAATCCGGCCATGAGTGCCAGGGTCTGGTTGGTGCGGTAGGTGACGCCAATCCAGTAGTTCGTCTGGTAAAACAGCCTTGCCGTGGCATCCAGTACAAAGGCATCAACGGTTGCCCTTGCCAGGAATGAGGGTTCCAGGATAACAGTATGTGACACCAGCCATTTATAGCCGCCGATGAGGTAGAAATGCCTTAAGGTCTTATAATTCTCAAATGTATTCTGTCCCAGTTTAATGGATGATCCAAACAGTTGTGAGGCGGATAAGCCCGCATATAATCCCTTTCCTGAAATATAAATCCCGGCATTTGCATCCGGCACAAAAAACGTCGTTTTATTATTATTCAGCAGGGGGTCATCGGTACTGTAGACCGGTACGCCTTCGATATCCAGCTTATACTGGTAAGCACTTACTGACAATCCGAAAGACAGCTGGTACTGGTTATTGAAATTGATGTGGTAGGCATAGGATAATTGCGCACCTGTGCGATTTGTAATACCGTTCCTGTCATTGAAAATGTATCCTCCGATGCCGACATTTTTGTTCCTGCTGGCATTCTTGGCTTTCTTTTCCACCTTCGGTTTCCTTCGTATCCAGCTGTCTTCCAGCAAACGTGTGTCACCACTCAAAAAGAAAGTCCGAGGGGCATTCTGCAGCATGCTATACTGCTGCCGCGCCGTAAAGCTGATATTGGTATACCCCTTGACACCCGCCAGGGCAGGATTGACCAGGAATTTATTCATCATATACTGGCTGATCACCGGGGTCTGCTGGGCCTGCAGGGTTGCCGGCAGGACCAGGATAAATGCAGGGATGATATACTGGATTATCTTTCTCATTTCACGATGGTAATGTTCCCGATTATGGGATCTTTATCATTTTTTAAATTGATGATATAATGGTAGGAGTCCATCGGCAGGACCTTCCCGTCATGTGTTCCATCCCATGGCCGGGGGTATCCCTCAGAATAGTACACCCTTTTTCCCCACCTGTCATAAACCTGCACCGTTGCATTCGGGTAGAGTTCAATCCCGGTAATTACCCATGTATCATTGAACCCGTCACTGTTGGGTGTAATGATTTCATAAACAGTAATACATACCTCATTTTTTGCAATAAGGGTGTAGCTCTCATTTTCCTGGCACTGGTTTTCGTCCCTTACCTCGACACTGATAGTACCCGGACCGAGTTTCTCCGTCACCGGACCGGTGCTTTCATTGGACCATTCAATGATATATCCGGGTGTACCGCCCGAGATAATGACTTCCACTGCCCCGTCATAACTGTCATCACAGGTAGGATGGGTAATGCTCTCAGTGATCACGATGGCAGTTGGTTCACTGATGGATTCACTGAGGGTGTCCTGGCATCCGTTTGCATCAGTGGCGGTTATCAGGTAAGTGCCGGCACCAATATTGGTAATTCCGGATCCGCTCTGTCCATTGTTCCACTCGTAGGCATAAGGCGATGTACCTCCTGTGGCAATCACCTCAATGGATCCTGAAGTTTCACCGTTACAAACGGCATCCGATTTACTTATCAGGTTAAGAACGGGATTCTCGAATACATTGATATCGACCGGATCTGACGGTGGTGACTGAGTTCCGAATTCGTTAAACAGGGTCACCGTATAAGAGCCTGTTACCGAAACCATTATGCTCTGAGAGGTTTCCCCATTCGACCATAGGTAGGCGTAGGCCTGGGGGGCGCTCAGTGTGGTTGCCGGGGCTCCTTCACACAACGCTGTATCCCCTGTGACGGTGATTACCGGTTTATCCAGCGATGACTGGGTGACAGTAACAGGATCGCTTGGATCACTGAGACATCCATATTCATTGCCAATGGTAACACCAAAACTGCCAGCTGTCCTGACAGTGATGGAGGGAGTGGTCTCTCCGCCGGGGGACCATGAATAGGTTGTTGCAGATGAGGAGACCAGTATGACACTGTCGCCGGACTCCAGGTCGATCGGACCTGCAGGTGTGATCACCGGCCTGGGGGGTTTAGGTGATTCACTTACAGTAAACGCATCGGAATCCGGACTGCTGCAGCCGTTTGCATCTGTAACTGTCAGGGTATAACTGCCACTCTTTGCATAGATCGTGGAAGTGATCTCGCCGGTTGACCAGAGATAGGCACTGGCAGGTGATCCGCTTAACATTACTGAATCTCCGGTGCAGTAATGATCACTGCCTGTAATCGTCGGTTTTTCAGGACTGGCATTGACTGTCACATCAACCGGATCCGATGGCAGGCTGAAACAGCCATCAGCATTAGCTACCCTGACCGTATAACTGCCGGTTGTTTTGGCGGAGATACTTTGTGTAGTTTCACCATTGGACCAGAGATATGTTGTACCTGCTGAAGAAGTAAGAACGAGGCTGTCACCTTCACAGAAAGTGGTGTTGCCAGTGAATGTGATGGCAGGCTGTGCAGGAGCAGGCCTTGTGGTTATGGTCACAGCGCCTGAGGGAAGGCTGGGACAGCCCACCCCGTTGATGGTCTGCACGGTGAAATCCCCGGCCGTATTTGCAGCAATGCTTTGGGTGGTATCACCGGTCGACCATAAGTAGGTGATTCCCGGTGAGGAAGTCAGTATGACACTGTCATGTTCACAAATATCAGTGCTGCCATCTACAGTTATAACAGGAGTTGGTGGTAGATTGTAAACGGTCACCATAGTGGTGGCGGAAGGAATGCTCTGGCATCCGCTGGTATCCGTTACCTGTACAAAGAAGCTTCCATTCGATATTACCCGGATCGTCTGGTTGGTATCCCCGTTTGACCAGAGGTATGAAAACGCAACACTAGAAGTGAGATCCACACTGTCCCCTTCACAGAAGTCTACCGGTCCCGATGCAGTTACTATAGGCTGGTCCGGTGAGGGATGGGCAGTTACCAGGACAGGATCGGATGGCACACTGCTGCAACCCGCGTCATCGAATACACTGACCGTATAGCTTCCGCTGATACCGGCCCAGATATCCTGGGTAGTTTCGCCGGTGGACCACAGGTAGGCGGTTCCGGCGGATGAGCTGAGCTGGACACTGTCACCGGTGCAGAAGGTAGTGGCCCCCCCGGCCGTAATGGTGGGTTGTGCGGGAGGGGTCAACACGGTAATAAAGATGCTGTCAGACCCCACCGCCCCATTGGTCTGGTCGGTCACCTCCACCACATACCAGGTCGACACTATGGGATTGGCAACCGGATCGGCGATCCCCG
>DAOUVF010000419.1 GCA_030667765.1 Bacteroides sp. | reverse complement strand
GGTACGACGATGTGTCACTGCAAACCCTGCAATTCAAAAAATACCTGTTCGATGAGGAGGCAGGATTATACAAACATGGCTGGTTCGGTCCCACAAACAGCCAATCCGAAATATTCTGGTGCCGGGCCAATGGCTGGATCATATGGGCTACTGCAGAGATACTGGCCCACCTTCCCGTTGATCATCCCGATTACCCCATAATCCACCTGCAATTCAACACCCATATAGAAAATCTCATTACCCTCCAGCATCAGGGCGGTCTCTGGCACCAGGTACTGGATCATCCCGAAACATACCTGGAAACCTCTGGTTCAGCCATGTATGTGCTTGCCATTGCCAGGGGTATTCGTGAAGGATGGCTGCCCGAATCTTACCGGGAAAACGCAGCACGTGGTTGGAAAGGGATCTCAGGCAGGATTAGTGATGACGGGATTGTAAGCGGTATATGCCGGGGTACCCCGATAGGTCATACCGTGCAATTCTATGAGGACCGGAGTACGTTTGACAATGATCCCCGGGGACTAGGAGCTGTGATACAGGCAGGTATAGAAATGGAACTGCTCATGAACCAATAAAATACTAAATATGAAAAAACAATTGACCCTTCAAAATCTGATCATTGGCCTAGGCATCCTGCTGGCCGCACCTGCTTGCCAGACAAACATAAGCAGCAAAGAGCTGAGTTTTGAGTCCCGCGTGATCATGGATTCGGCATTGTATCTCTGGGCACACTGCCCGGCTGATATCACAGGCGACGGAATTACCGACCTGGTGTTCATTTACAACAACGCCAGGGGTGGTTATCTTGCCTATTTAGAAGGACAGACGTCTCCCGGCACCTGGGAAGAGCATCTGATAGCTGTGGCACCTCCAGGAGGAGGGTTGTTTGCCATGGGGGACATGGAATGTGCAGATATTGATTTCGATGGTGATGTGGATGTGCTGGCAGCAAAACATCCTGGAGAATGGGAGAACGCCGGAGAAGCTGCTGAAATATACTGGTATGAAAACCCTGGCTGGATACCACATCCGGTAGGCCAGGTCCCCGATGCCATCAAAGACGTTAGCCTGGCAGACTTCAATAATGACAGGAAAATGGACCTGGCTGTGCTCACTTTCCAGAGAAATACATTAAACATTTTTCAACAGCAGGACGCGGATACCTGGGAAAGAGTGCAATCATACCAGGGCTTCAATAACCTTCATGAAGGCATGGGTGCTGGAGATGTGGACGGAGACGGATGGACAGACATAGTCGCCGATGCTCATATTTTCTATAATCCGGGAGGGGAGCTTACAGCAGATTGGAAGGAAGAAAACCTGGATGAGAAATGGAATACGCAGACGGGGGACTGGTCCAGGAACGGTACAAAAACTTTTCTCAGGGATATTGACGATGATGGAAAATCAGAAATATTTATCAGCCATTCTGAACGGTCCGGGTATCCACTGTCAATGTACAGGCAAGACAAAAATGGTGAGTGGGAAGAGAACATAATCACTGACAGCATTCCGGCCTGCCATACCCTGCAGGTTTTTGATTTTGACCTGGATGGGGATTTTGATGTCCTGGCTGGACCAAATCCAAGCAGGGCTGTAAACCTGGGCGCTACGAGTTTTGAGGTAAACATATTCCTCCTCGAGGAGCTTTATTATTCATGGAAACCTTTCCTGGTAGGTGATAAAGGCATTTACAATGGACAGGCTGCTGATTTCGACCAGGATGGCGATATGGATATATTCCGATATCCAAGTCATGATTCCACGAGGCTTTACCTGATGGAAAACAGGATAATAGAATAATACCTAAACAATTAAACCCCTAAATCATGGAAAAACATAAAACCGGAATCTCACGAAGAAGATTCATTTCAGGCAGCGCTGCCCTGGCAGGTACTGCCATGTTATACAATCCATTACTTGCGGCAGAACCTGCTGCGAAGAAAATAAGGATGGGTATCGTTGGTGGCAGGTTTGGGAGATCATTTCAGTGGCATGAACATCCCAACTGTATTGTTGAGGCAGTAAGTGACCTGCGGCCGGAGCGGAAAAAAGCCCTGATGGAAACCTACCAGTGCAGCAAGTCCTATCCTTCCCTTGAGGAAATGGTAAAAGATAAAAGCGTTGATGCCATAGGTGTATTTACGGAAGGCCCCAATCATGTAAAGCATGCGATAGAATGCATGAAGCACGGCAAGCATGTGATCAGCGCCGTCCCCGCCTGCTGGGGCTCTGTTGAAGAAGCAGAAAAACTCATGGAGGCGGTTAAGAAATATGGTATGACCTATATGATGGCTGAAACCAGTTATTATCAGCAGTTTATAATTTCAGTGCGGAAGATGTATGAGAAAGGTGATTTTGGAGAACTTTATTATTGTGAGTCTGAATATCAGCATGATGGATTGGATACCTTATATATAGAAGACGGTAAACGGACCTGGCGATACGGTGTAGCACCCATGCACTACCCCACACATTGTACTGCTCATATTACAGGCATTACCGGGGAGCGGCTGACCGAGGTGGTTTGCCATGGATGGGGCGATGATTCTCAATATTTAAAAGACAATGTATACAACAATCCCTTCCATAACGAGTCTGCCTTTTTCAAAACCAGCAAGGGGAACAGTTTCAGGGTCAATATCTGGTGGAAAGGGGCCCATCTGGGAGGGGAAAGGGCAAATTGGATAGGTACCGATATGAGTTTCTATGCAGACAACGGCCGCAGCGGTCCGTCCCTGGTCAAAAAAAGCGGGGAAATGGGAAAAGACGATGCGGGATTTGTACAGAGCAGGCCGAAACTGGAAGATTATGATCAACCCGAATGGTGGGATACAGATATGCTACCCGAACCCTTGAGGCATAACAGCGGTCATCACGGTTCCCATACCTTCCTTACCCATGAGTTTATTGATGCACTGGTTAAGGAACGGAAACCAGCTGTTGATATCTATGAGGCGCTGGCCTATACAGTGCCCGGGATCATAGCCCATGAATCTGCGCTACGCGGAGGGGAACTGTTAAAGATTCCCCAATTTTCAACATAAGCAATGATTTCTTTTATTTCTTTTTGCACTTTCGATTTTTTTCGTTTTATTTATAATACGAAATCAATCAAAAAGAAGAAATAAAAAATATGCTGGCCAACCAGAGGAGGGAAAAGATACTCGAAT
>DAOUVF010000008.1 GCA_030667765.1 Bacteroides sp. | reverse complement strand
ACTGCCCGATGACCAGGGACCCATAGACCTGTTCTGGTTCCCTGTATGGCTGATATTAGGTGCCATAGGATTTTCCGTGTTTGTGAGCCTGGCTGCGGGACTCTACCCTGCCATCAGGGCCGCCAGGATAGATCCGGTCAGAGCATTGCGGCATGATTAGTGGAGAAAGTTTATCAACCTTTCCAAATATGAACGCACTAGGTTCACAATTATCCTGGACGGAAAAATTCTTTACTGGCGGGCTGAAGACTGATATTCCTCATACTGAGGGATTTTTATCCGGAATCATTCTAAATAAGCCTGAATACCTCATCAGATATGGAAAAATAGTGAACCATACCTGCTCCTGATTCGTATAAACGTCAATGACTATCCTGTTTCTCAAAAATGTGACACAGGTTTATTATATGATATGTGGTCAAATGGGCAGGATCAGAACATATCTTCTATTAATATTACCTGTAGTTGTTTCACTCAACACCTATTCCCAGGATTGTAACATTGTATCCAAAGCGAATGATATCATTCCGGACAGGTTATGCTCCCCTGTCGGTGTTGTCTGGGAGATCATTTACAGGGGCGTCAATGATGGTGGTGAATCTGTGGAGATCCTGTTTGAATGGGATGATGGCGACAGCGAACTGGTAACTGCCGTCAATTCAGATCCGGATCCAAGGGTCAGGGAATGGAGAGCAACCACCACTCACACCTATATTGCGGATGACAACTGTAATTACCACCCCCTGGCAACCCTTGTGGTTGACGGTGTCGAGTGTTCCTCATCGGAACAGGAACAGATTGTAACTGTCTGGGATGATGATAATCACAATGGCGGTGAGGTTTATATTTCTCCCGCTGTCTGGCCCATTTGCTTTGGGAATGGAGACAATGTCATGTTTACGGATGAGACCATTTTCAATTGTGTCCCTCCCCAGGAAAATGATGTGCCCAATACGGATACCAGGTGGATACAGTGGGTTTATGGCACGGACATCACCATGACCGGTATCCCGGTTACCATTAATGGGAACCCGCAGGCATACCCCTATTATGGTAACGTCATAACCCTGCCAGGTCCGGTTACCGTTTCAGGGGAGGTGAGCGAGGTCATGAACGTGGCCAATGATAAACTGGTCGGTGAATATTTCGAGGTCACGCTGCGCTATTGGAACATTTGCAATCCCTATGATGACCCCAATATCCAGGGTCCGCCTGCTGATCCTGTGAATGGTGACCACGAACCGGTTACCAACACGGCCATCATCCTGATAGTTGCTTATCCCCAGGTCACCATAGAGGATGCCCCCCCCTTATGTACCACGAGCGGCAATATTAACCTGACCGCTTTACCGGATGGTGGTACCTGGAGTGGTACAGGCATAGTGGATGCCCAATCGGGGACTTTCTCACCTGCCACGGCAGGGGCGGGTAATCATATCATCAGGTATGATTATGTCGATGGAAATGGCTGTGCCGGCTGGGATACTGCCGTTGTTTCGGTCCGGCCCCCGCCACCGGTGACAATCATCCCGGTACCCCCCGCTTGCATAAATGACCCTCCTTTTCAACTGGTCGCCACATACCCGGGCGGTACATGGTCAGGTCCCGGGATCACTGATAGCATAAATGGTATATTCTCACCCCAGGAGGCCGGGATAGGTATGCACTGGGTAGTCTATGAAACCCAACCGGATGCATACGGTTGTGTAGGAATGGATAGTATAAGCATCCAGGTGTTTGATTTACCAACCGCCAGGTTCAATACCCCTGATGCGGCCTTCTGTGACAGGAAGGACAACAACCAGACCTCGATTGAGATCCTGATCCATAACGGTAGTACATTCGACCTGATCTGGGAGAATAAGGGGATCATCGATACAATGAGTTTAGCAGATACCGGGGCATACCAGATAAGCGTAGATAATTATGCCGGCCTCAATGAATACCGGCTAATAAAGATCATTGAGACGAGTACGGGCTCAGCATGCGAAAACCTGCTGAACGATACAGTAAGGGTCACGGTCTGGCCGGGACCTGACACCACCCTGATCATTGAAACAGATGGTGTTTGCAGTCCGGTTATAGCACATTTCCAGGCAGTCGAAGGGTATGCTGTTTATAACTGGGATTATGGCGATGGAAGAATACAGAGCACCAATAATGGTGATGTGATCTATACCTATCTTAATTCAACTCCGTCTGATACAATTTACCAGATGAAACTGGTCATCGAAACGACCCATGGTTGTGTGGACAGTGTATCAAGAAGTATTGTAGTACATCCAAGTCCCGCAGCAGGAACCAATACGCCTGACACTTCATTCTGCGCAGTGGATGAGATCAACCAGACAGAAATCGAGATTTGGATCCAGGGACAGAGTGGTTTGTTCGACCTTGTATGGGAAAACAAAGGTATCATTGACACTCTTACATTTCCCGATACCGGTATTTTTATTGTTCCGGTAATGAATGACCCCGGATTCAATGAATACCGCTTACTTAATCTAATCCAGCGATTTGACAATGGCTTGTGTGAGACTTTATTGAATGACCTGGTCCGGGTGACTGTTTTTCCCCGGCCCGATACTACCTTGAATATAACCAACGACGGAGTTTGCAGTCCAGTTGAATCTGAAATCCAGGCATCCTACGGGTACCTGAGCTATGCATGGGATTTTGGCGACGGGACCATCGACACCACTAATTACGGACACGTGGTACATCATTACATTAATTCATCTGTCGATGTCACCACCTTCCAGTTAAAACTGGTGATCGAAACCCTGAATGGTTGTATTGACAGTGTTCAAAAGGGCATTACGGTCCATCCCCAACCCATTGCCAATTTCTTCCCCAGTCCCGCGAAACAATACTGGCCCAATACAACAGTGACCGTGGAAAATTTATCCAGTCCGGGATCCTGGTCATACCACTGGGATTTTGGTGATGAAACCACTTCAGGCGACAAGGAACCAGGCAGCCATACCTATGATACTTTCGGGGAATATGGCATAGAACTCATTGTATACAGTGAGTTCTGTACAGATACGGCAGTAAAATCAATCATCATTCTACCGCCTGAGCCCATTGCTGATTTTGCACCTGACACTTCTGCTTGTCCCCCGGTCACGGTTACTTTCAGAAACAATAGTATCTACGGTGAAACTTATATCTGGGATTTTGATGATGGATCATTTTCCACCGAGGTAAATCCAACGCATGTATTTTATGTAACCGGGACCTATATGGTAAAACTAACGGTATATGGACTCTCCGGAGAAGCAGAGTTCTCTCAACCGGTTACCGTTTATGAAACACCCCAGGCCCTCTTCAATGTTTTTCCGTCAGAATCTGAGGATGTGAACCAGGTTTTCAAATTCTCCAATTCTTCACTTAATGCTACAAAGTATATCTGGGATTTTGGTGATGGCACTACCTCTATGGAGGAAGAACCCTATCATATCTATGGTAAAGAGGGAGAATTTAACATCACACTATATGTCTGGAGCAAGGATAACTGTCCGGATACCACATCCCTGGATAACCTGCTGAAGATCACAGCAGGTGACGGCTATATCATGTTCCCCAATGTATTCCGCTGGAACCGTACAGGATCCACCGGAGGATGGTGGAATGATGGTGAGATCGACAATACAGTATTCCACCCACATTTCATCAATGTAGATGAATATCGCCTGATTATTTACAGCCGCTGGGGTGAGCTTGTATACGAGTCCGATGAATTGTACAAAGGATGGGATGGATATATAGATGGTAAAAAGCCGGCCGTACAGGATGCCTATGTATGGAAAGTCTGGGTAACTTACGTTAACGGGAGGTCAGAAGTAATAATCGGCGATGTTACTTTCCTTCATTAATTCCTGATTTACAGTCTCTTAAATATTTTTTCCTTCAACTAACTAAAATATTAGTTGATAAAACGAAATATTTAGTTTATGTTTGCGTTATAGTAATATGAAAATGAAAGAACTCACCAAAGCCGAAGAACAGATCATGCAGATCCTGTGGGACCTGGAAAAGGGATTTGTAAAAGATGTGCTCGAACAGTTCCCTGAACCCAAACCTGCTTATAATACGGTCTCAACCATCTGCCGGATCCTGGAGAAAAAGGGATTCCTCGATTATAGAGCTTACGGCAATTCACACCAGTACTTCCCCCTGATAGCAAGGGACATTTACACGAAAGAATTCCTGAATAATTTTGTCGATAATTATTTCGGTAATTCCATCGAGCAGCTGGTTTCCTTTTTTTCCAAACAGAACAAAGTAGACATAAGGGAAGCCGATGGGATTATTGAGTTAATGAATAAAGTTAAGGAGAAAAAGAAAGATGCATAGTTTATTATTATACATTCTTGAATCAGGCATCTGCCTGATGGTTTTCTTCCTGTTATACCAGGTATTTTTAAAGAAGGAAACTTATTACAGGCTCAACAGGGCCTACCTTTTATTTGCCCTGTCCTTTTCCTTGCTTGCTCCTTTGCTGAACATCAGTATTGCTGCAGGAACATCCTCCCAGCTCATGGCCTACAGGATTGAACCGGTGATTGTTAATTCCCTGTCCACCGTGAATCCGGCTTTATCGGGATGGGACAGCTGGCAGTATTTCACCCTTGTTTACTGGATGGTCGTGGCCATACTCTTTATCAGGCTTCTTTTCAACCTTTCCAGGATACTGAAAATATACAGGATGGGAAATGTGCTGTTTGAAAAATCTTTCCGGCTGATCCTGCATCCGCTGAATTATCCCCCCTTCTCCTTTTTCTGGAATATATTCATCAGCCGGAAACATTATTCCGGGTCCCAGATGGAGGAGATCATTGAGCATGAAAAGGCCCATGTTCGCCAGCTTCACTCATTTGATATCCTGCTTGCAGAGTTGCTGATTATATTCCAGTGGTTCAATCCACTGGCCTGGATTTATAAGATAACAGTTACAGAAAATCATGAATTTCTTGCCGATGAGGCAGTTTTACACCGCGGTTATAGTTCTGATGCATACCAGCTCAGGATAATTGCTCAGTTGTTTGGCATCCGATCAATGCCGGCAACACATAATTTTAACCAATCAATTATTCAAAAACGATTAAAAATGATGGAAAAACCGAAATCATCCTCAATAAGTAAATTAAAACTGCTGCTGGTCCTGCCTGCAGCACTGGCCCTCTTCTACGTATTTGCATGCACTTCCACTGAATCCGATCTGTCCACCCGGGATGTCCCGGACACAGAAGAAGAATCCCTGGTATACCTGAAACCTGATGTCGCAGCAGAACCTGCCGGCGGTGTGATGGAATTCAGGAGATTCATTGCAAAAAACGTGATCTACCCCGATGAAGCCAAGAAAAATGGTGTCCAGGGAAAGGTATATATTCAATTTGTCATTGATGAGAAAGGGAAAGTGATTGCAAATGTTGAGAACAACGGGAAAATACCTCCACCTCCTCCGGCAGAGGGTGAAAAAGCAGCCCCGCCACCTGAAGTTACCAAGGCAGAGGGGATAGTCGTGGTCGGTTACCGGCCTGTAGATGGTGATGAGTCAGCTGACTATACAGAGGAACAAAAACAGTTACTCATTGATGAAGCCATCCGGGTGATACAAATGCCCTATGAATGGACCCCGGCCATGAAAGACTGGAAACCTGTCAAGACACAGTGGACCATCCCTATACAATTTCTATTACAGTAGTTAAGATGAGTGCTTCATACTGAGGCGGACAAGTTCCGGCTCGGTATGATTGATATTTTTTTAATTTTGTAGCTTACTTAAAACCTGTAGGCTATGAAACGGAAAACCTTCACCATACTTGTTCTTTTATTTTTTGCATTCACTTCGAAGGCACAGGATTATCACACGGGACTCGGACTCCGTGCCAGTGTTTCACCAGGCATCTCAGTCAAGCATTTTTTTACCACCAACATGGCAGGGGAAGGGATACTGACGGTCAGGTGGGGCGGTTTTAATGCAACCGGACTGGCAGAATGGCACTTATCGGTATTCGATACCGAAGGATTCTACTTCTTTTATGGCGGAGGTGCACACCTGGGGGTATGGGACAGCGAAAAAGATTATTACGGGTCCACCACAGGCGGTACAACTCTCTTCCTTGGAGTTGACGGGATAGTAGGACTGGAATATGCTTTCCTGGATATCCCTCTTTCCATTAGCCTTGATTGGAAACCAGGAATGAATATTATTTCCGATTTCGGATTTTTCTTTGATGACCTTGCCCTCTCCTTTCGATATCTTTTCCGCTAAGGCATGCGTCCAGACCAATCCAAATTAGCAGCGCGGGCCGGCTGGATCTCCATCCTGGTCAATGTCCTGCTGTTTGGCTTTAAATACTGGGCAGGAATTTCATCCGGTTCTGTGGCCATCATCGTAGATGCCTGGCATACATTATCAGATTCCATTACTTCCATCATCGTGGTAATCAGTGTTTGGATTGCCAGCCGCCCGGCGGATGAAGAACACCCTTTCGGACATGGCAGGGCAGAGATCCTGGCTACCACCATCATAGGGGTAATACTCGCCGTGATCGCAGTAGAGTTCTTCATTGAATCTGTTCAGCGGCTGGTCCACCGGGAAGCGGCAAACTATGGCACCCTCGCCATCGTAATTACAGCTGTATCTGTACTGGCCAAGGAGGGCCTCGCCAGATATTCCATAATTGTTGGAAAAAAAACCGGTTCGAGGTCCCTCAAAGCTGATGCCTGGCATCACCGCAGCGATGCCATATCCTCGGTTGTGATCCTGGCTGGGATTTTCCTGAACAAATACATCTGGTGGATCGACGGAGCCATGGGAATCCTGGTGACCCTCCTGATCCTGCATGCGGCCTATGGTATCCTGAAGGATGTTTTCAATGCCTTCCTGGGCGAAAAACCCGATAAGCAAATCCTTAATAAAATCAATGATATCTGTACTAAGCATTATGAATCGGCCGTGTATCCTCATCATATACATGTCCATCATTATGGCGCACATACAGAAATGACACTCCATATTAAGCTCGATAAGAGCCTTTCTCTGGAAGGAGCCCATAACATTACCTCCATGATAGAAGATGATATCCGGACCGAGCTGGGGATCGAAGCGACCATTCATACCGAACCCCGCATTGGAAGGATCCCTATTTGAGCTTAGCAAGGATTTTATCCATGATCCAGTTTACATGGGCCCCTGAATCACCTTTTGACGGACTTGTACCCAGCCCCTGCAAGTCTTCTACAACGGATCTTATCATGGGCATCTGTACATGCTCCGGCGCTGCGATAGGAAATTCCTGTTTACCGGCCTCAGTAAGCCATTCGATGGGTGTGAACTGAAAACAGGAAAAACGGATCTGCCCCCTTTCTCCAATTATTTCAATGGTATCCGCAGCAACATCCTGGCTGGCTACAAAACACCAGGTCCCGGCATACAACAGGCCGCTCTCAAAGACCAGGCTTGCAGTGACAGTATCCTCAGCCGGGTACAATCCACCCATATTGGCATGCCATCCTTCAACCGATCTTACGGGCCCAAAATAATAACTCAGAATGTCCAGTTCATGGCAACCCATATCATAAAAATAGCCTCCCCCGCTGATTTCCGGCAACACTCTCCAGGGCAGATTTTGCCTGTCCATGTCTTCCGCCCCGGGAGGTGCTATCAGGCTCGATTGCACCATAAGGACTTTACCTATGGCCTGGTTATGAAGCAATTCCTTTACCTTCAGAAAGTATTCCATACTGCGCCGGTAATAGGCTACAAATACAGGCATGCCCGTTTCTGAAGACACCTGATTCATTTCCAGACATCCCTGATAATCAGAAGCCATCGGTTTTTCAACATAGACTGGTTTTCCTGCCCTCATGGCCATGATTGCATATGCTGCATGAGAAGAGGGGGGTGTAGCTATATATACAGCAGATATCTCCGGGTCCCCCACCAGCTCATCTGCCGAATCATATACCTTTGGAACATGGTGCCGCTCTGCATAGGCTGATGCCCTGGATTTGATCCTGCTGGTCACCCCATGAAGGGAAGAGCCATTGATCTTATTAAATGAAGGGGCACTCTTCTTTTCGGTCACATCCCCGCAACCGATCATGCCCCACCTGACTGATTCCATAATTAATTGCATTTTCCTTCAATATATAAATTATTTCTTTTCCTTACATTTGTATAAAGCCAAAACATCAGAAATATGAAATCACTACATACCTGCCTGTGTTTTTGCCTTTCTTTCCTGTTGGCCGGCTTTATTTTACCGGATCTGCGTGCGGAAAGCAGGCATTCAGTCCAGGAATATCAGGATTCGACTGAGTACCAGTCCTTTCAGGGAAAGGTTGTTGAAATCCAGACCGGTAAACCAATCATTTTCGCCAGTATCTTCCTTTCAGGAACAAACATTGGAACCGTATCCAATTCCGAGGGGGATTTCCTCATTAAGATCCCTATGTTCCTCGAAAACAGAGTCATTGGTTTCTCAAGCATCGGATATAAAAACCTTGAAATACCGGTTGGCCAGTTAAATCCAGAAGGAAATCTGGTAGAACTTGAACCCTATCCCATTCTGATTGAAGAGGTAACCATCGTCAACCAGGATGCAAGGGATCTTCTTACCATGGCTTTGCAGAGCGTTCCAGATAATTATAGCAACGACCCGATGATGCTGACTTCCTTCTACCGGGAAACAATCAAACAAAACAGGAATTTTGTTTCTGTCTCCGAGGCTGTTCTGGATGGTTATAAGTCCTCATATACAAATATCAGCGATATGGACCGGGTGAAGATCTTCAAGGGCCGGAAAAGCCAGGATGTAAAGAAAATGGATACAATCCTGTTCAAGTTGCAGGGAGGTCCCCAGACCATGTTCATGCTTGATATTGTTAAGAATCCCGGGGAATTGTTCGAGAGTGAGATCATGGACTATTATATATACCAGATGGGCGGGATCATCAATATCAATGACAGGCAGGCCTTTGTCATTACTTTTGAGCAGATGGAACATGTTGATATCCCCCTTTATGCCGGAAAGGTATACATCGGTGTTGATGATTATGCATTTATCGGAGTCGAATTCCAGATCCTTGAGGAGAACCTGAAGAATGCAAACCAGTATCTCATACGGAAGAAACCGATAGGCATGAGGATTGATGTAAACAATGCAAATTATCTCGTTAATTACAGGCTGATCGATGGCACCTGGCATCTGAATTATGTCAGAACGGAATTGATGTTTACGGTTCGCTGGAAAAAGAAGCTGTTCCGGTCACGATTCACTACCATGACAGAAATGGCAGTGACAGATATTGACACCAGGAACATTACCAAATACAAGTATCGTGAAACCACAAAGAGGAGTGATATCTTCGCTGACCAGGTAAGCAATTTTGAAGATCCCGATTTCTGGGGTGAATTCAACATTATCCAGCCTGAGGAGTCTATCCAATCTGCCATCCAGAGGATAGAACGTAAACTTCAAAGAAGGAACAGATAGGATATCATACCCTGAAATAGGGTATATATGTTTTCATGCATCATAGATACGGAAAACAACAAATCTTATTATGCAAATGAAAACTAAATCCTCACACAAACGTTTAGGAAATCCGCTGATAATAGCGTTTTTATTCATCCTTTTGCTCTCCCTTGCATTTGCCTCCGTAACTTTGGCAACCATACCAGATGAGCAGTTAATGGAAGACAGCCTTGCCTATGAATCCTACACAGGTAAAATTCTGGACAGCGAGACCAAAAAACCAGTGGTCTTTGCCAACGTTATCCTGAAAGGGACCAGCATAGGAACGGTTACCAATGCCGACGGGGAATTTCTGATCAAGGCACCTGCCAAATCGGATATCCAGCTACTCGAGATTTCCCATATCGGATATGAGACAAAGTTTATTAAACTACCTGACCTGGAAGGTGACAACGCCAGCATAATGCTTTCCTCAGCGACCTTACCCATTGAAGCTGTAACGGTTTCTTATGGAGATCCTGTCGAATTATTGCTGACCGCCATTAATAATATACCAAAAAATTATTCCAGAGATCCCGTAATGCTGAAAGCTTTTTACCGGGAAACCATCAAACAAAACCGGAATTATGTTGGTGTGGCAGAGGCGGTGCTGGATATTTACAAAGCTGAATACGGGAACAGTGTCGGTTCAGACCGTCCATTGATCTACAAAGGCCGGAAAAGCCAGGACTATAAAAAGATGGATACCATCATCGTCAAATTACAGGGAGGGCCATACATCAGCCTGATGCTCGACATAGCCAAAAATCCCGGTGAAATCCTGTCATCAGACATGATGGATCAATATGTTTATACATATGGTGGCATTACATCAGTACAGGACAGGCAGGCCATTATCATAAAGTTTGAACCCAAGGAATTTGTTAATATACCGCTCTACAGGGGGAGCATCTTCCTGGATGTTGAGAACCTGGCATTTATAGGTATGGACTTCCTGCTGGATGAGAAGAAGATCGCGGACGCAGCAGCCTTGTTCATTCGCAAAAAACCAGCCTCCATGAAGGTGGATATTGAATCAGCAAATTACCTGGTTAAATACAGGGTATATGAAGATACATGGTACCTGTCCTATGTAAGATCAGAATTGAATTTCAAGTGCAAATGGCAGAAGAAGCTGTTCAGTTCGAGATTTGGCCTTATGACAGAAATGGCTGTCACAGACCTTGACCGGGAGAATATCACAAAATACAAGTATAGGCAGACCTCCAGAATGTCTGATATCCTTTCAGAACAGGTATCACAATTTGAAGATCCTGATTTCTGGGGAGTCGACAATATCATTAAACCGGATGAGTCTATAGAAGCTGCCATCGCAAAATTGAGCAGAAAGATGAGAAGAAGATTGTAATTGGAATTCTCGGGGTTAGTGGTAATTTTGCGAATGGTTTACCAGTCCCGGTACATTACTGCCTTCTGCCGGTAACCGGGACTGGTTCTTTTAGTGTCACTTACAGATCATAATATTGAAAGAAAAACAGGTCATAAGCCGGATCCGGAATGGAGATGAACAGGCATTCGAATGGTTGTTCAGGCAATATTATGAAAAGCTTTGTCAGTGGGCATATCATTACCTTCATGACCTTGATTCCTCAGAAGAAGTAGTTCAGGATCTGTATTACAATCTCTGGCGCAACAGGGCCTCCATGGAATTCCATGTATCGGCAAAGTCCTATTTGTATAAGGCGGTATCCAATAATTGCAAGATGCTTATCAGGAAGAAGGGCAGGCATACCGCCATTGAAGCCGACCTGGCATTACAGAACCCGGGGACGGCTGCAGAACCGGAGGAATTGCTTGAAGTTAAAGAAATAAGGGAAGTCGTTAATAGGACCCTGGAGGAATTACCCGAAAAACCTGCTCAGATTTTCCGGATGAGCCGGTACGAGGGATTGAAATACAGGGAAATCGCAGAGAAGCTATCCATCTCGATCAAAACGGTCGAAGCAAATATGGGCAAGGCACTGAAAATTTTCAGAAAAAACCTGCAAGAATATTTATAGCACAATAAACAGTTAATAGATATGTTAAAAAAGAACTGGGAATCAATAGAGCCTGAAGAAGGGAAGATCCGGGTGGATACAGACCAGGCCTGGATGAATCTCCGTAACAGACTGGAAGATGACGGCTTATTGTCAGATCCGGCCGGTCGGGCAGGCAGAAAGATTATGCTGCCACAAATGATGAGGGTAGCGGCTGCGGTGATCCTTCTTGTGGGACTGACCATCATTTCTTACCTGATCCTGACTCCGGACTCCAGCAGTGTCAGACTTGCCGTCAGCACAACTGACAATCAGGAATTTGGTATCCTGCTGCCCGATGGTTCAGAAATAGATCTGAATGCGCATTCAAAATTCGAGTACAGGCTGGAAGAATCAGGCATCCGATCTGTCAAACTGACCGGCGAGGCCTGGTTCAGTGTAAGCAGTGATCCTGTTCATCCCTTTATAGTAGAGGCCGGCAGCGGTGTGATCAAAGTGACCGGTACTTCATTCAGTGTCAGGACCGATCCGGATAAGGACCGTATAGAGGTCTACGTGGCATCCGGCAGTGTCCGGTTTCATAAGGCCCGTAAGGACAATGAGGTCCTGAGCCTGGAACCCGGCACATTGGGTGTGCTCGAACAAAATCGCCTGAAAGAGGAAAAATCCATTGACATGAACTATCTTTCCTGGAAAACCAGGAAGTTGACCTTCCAGCAGACACGTTTGGGAGAAGTGGCTGGTGTCCTGAACAGAACATATGGCAAAAATATCCGTTTTGATAATAAGATGCTGGAAGATTGTCTCTTTACCGGCACTTTCGACCAGCAACCCGTTGATACTGTTATGAAAGTAATTCAGATTGCATTCAACCTGGAGATGGATCAGGATAAAAACACCTTCATCTTTTCCGGAAGCGGATGCAACTGATGCAACTGATGCAGGTCCCGGGTCAATAAATAAAACAGGCCTTGGCAAGAGCGGACCAAAAAAATAGTTATCTGATCATACACCTCCATTATTTTTCAAGGCGGTTTTTCTTGATATTTCTTCTGTCATCCGGAATTTACTGCTATTCCCAGGAACCTCACGGAAACATGCAGGTCTCCCTTCCCGATACAAACCTAAGCCTGGAAAGATCTTTGCTATTACTCGAGAGGAAAACGGATCTTTATTTCTCATACAATCCGGAGATACTTGATCTTGAGGATGATTTCATCTGGCAGCAGGGTGTACATGCACTTGATGATATTCTACAGGTAATAGAGGAAAGACAGGATGTAAATTATACTATTATTGGAAATCAGGTTGTATTTTATCTGCCCGGTGAGGAACCGGGTCTGGTAATACCTATTGAGGAAAGAGATCCGGATCAAATCAGTAAAATAAGCGGTCAGATACTTTCCGGCATGGACAGGACCCCACTGGAATTTGCAACAATCTGGATCCCGGCCACCTGGGAAGGGACCATCTCCAATTCGAATGGCATATTTATGATCAACCTTCCCGGACCTGATCCGCCTGATACCATTGCCGTAAGCTGCATGGGTTATAGCAGCAGGAAATTACCTGTAAGCGACCTGCATGATTCTCTGAACCGTATTTTCATGAGTCCGGCCATTATCCCCATACAGGAGGTAATCATCCGAAGATCAGAACCATTACATCTGATCAGGCAGGCACTGGATAAGATCGAAGATAACCATGCCAATGATCCTGTCATCGAAACAGCATTCTACCGGGAATCAATCCAGAAAAATACCAGGTATATTATGGTATCCGAAGCTGTAATTGAGATCTATAAGTCGGGTAGGAATTCCATAACCAGTGAGCAAGTCAGGTTGTTAAAGGGACGTAAAAACATGGACTTCAATGAAATCGATACCGTAATGGTCAAGTTGAAAGGGGGACTGCAGACAAGTTTCATGCTGGATATTATCCGGCATCGTCCTGAATTTCTTGATCCCGGGCTTTTTCATCTCTTCAATTATAAAATGGCAGATATCGTCACTGTCCAGGACAGGAGTACCTATGCCATTGAGTTCAATCAGAAATCCCACACTGATCCACCACATTACCAGGGCCGTATCTATATTGACATGGAGACAATGGCTTTTCGGGGGACAGAAATGGAAATGGACCCAAAGACTATCTCCAGTGCCACAAATGCCATGGTGTTAAAAAAGCCCAGGAACATTAAAGTCAGACCACTTTCGGCGGCATACCAGGTGAGCTATAAATCCGACGGTGAAAAGTTTTACCTTTCTATGATAAGGGCAGATGTAAGATTCCGGATCAGAGAGCGGAAGAAAATATTCAGTAATGAGTTCAGGACAATCTCTGAAATGGCTGTAACCAATTTGCAGACTGATCAGGCAGTTCGTTTCAGGCCCCGGGAAACCACCAATTCGGGGGATATATTTGCAGACCTCCTTGGTGGGTACGACTTTGAATTCTGGGGACCCTATAACATCATCATCCCTGATGAATCAATGGATGAAGCCCTGAAAAGAATCAGCCGGCTGATGGAAATGAACATCGAGGACTAATATCCCTCCGGCACCTTCCCCATCAGTTCCTTAATCTCACGCTGGATTTTTTTCTCTTTGAAGAGTAAAAATGTCAGTCCCGCAAGTACACAAAAGGCACAACCAACAAGACCATTCAGCCTGATCCCGAAATCATCACCCGGATCCTTCCCCCAGACAGTAAGTATGGTAAACAACATGATCCCGGCAGTCATGCCAAGCTTGTAGAAAAAATTCCTGACTGCAAAATACATACCTTCCTTACGTAACCCAGTTTTCAGGCTGTCAAGCTGTGCCACTTCGGCAATGATGGCATATGGCAAAATCCCGAGAATAGCTACCGGGAGAGAAGCCAGCAGGGCAAAAATATAGATCTGTGATTTAGGGGAGAGGGGCAGTTTACCGAGAAAGAAAATGGTCAGGAATACAATCCCCAGGAATATCAAAGCTGATGATACCAGGATCTTTTTCTGGACAAATTTTGACACATACAACACCAGGGGATAGAAAACCAGTGAAACAATGATCATCAGTCCGAGTACCTTACTACCCATTGCCTCTTCCAGGTCCAGCAATACCCTCAGGTAGTACAGCATGCCGCTGGCAATAATGGCAATCGCAAGGAAATAGGAAAAATCCGCGAACAGGAAAAGCCTGAAATTATAGTTCCTGAGTGTTTGTCCCAGTGATTTCCGAAAAGAAACCTGGGCTGGTTTTCCAGGACAACAGGACTGTTCATTGACGCTGATAACAGGTAGATACAGAAATACGGCCGCCACCACACATAAGATCCCGATGGCTATCTGAAAAGAATGTATGCGATCATTGAACGGGAACAGGTCCTCAAGCCAGGAAGCCATCAGAGGTGTCTGTGCAGCAATGACCATTCCGCTCACATATGCCAGGGAAAGCCAGGTTGATAATGTTACCTTTTCCCTGCCCGAGGGAGCCAGCTCAAGCATGAGTGCATTGTAAGGGATGAAATAGATGGTCAGGAAAAGATAGAAAAGGGTCAGTGTGACCAGCAACCAGGCAACATTCTGATGACTATCGGATAACCTTAAAGGCAGAAAGACAGCCATACAAAAAATAACTGCCGGGATCCAGCCAACCCGCATAAAGGGTACCCTCCTGCCCTTTTTGTTTTCAGAACGGTCACTCAACCATGCAATCAATGGATCGGTAACGGCATCAAACAAACGGCCACCCGCCGCGATCAGGGCAAGAATAGAAAAGATCCCGAGATATACAACCGGCGGTATCAGGGTGTGCAGTCCCGCATTATTCGGAGGAAGGTAAATATAAATAAGCATGACCGACACTATATTGATCAGGATAGACCATCCGGTCATTCCGGCTGCATATGCCAGTATGTATTTATATGTGAGTTTGGGTGCTGCCATTCCGGGACTTCAATATACTAAAAATGCCTGTCGTTTTGATTTTTACAAGTATATTTGGCCATCCATTCAGCTGCAAAATCCTTTGAAATGACCAGAACTTACCTCCTGCTCCTAATGGCCCTGTGCACCACCTTTCAGTCATTTGCACAATGGGAACCAAAAATATCTCCCATACTTACCACATGGGGTGAAAAACTGGACACAAACAGCGTACTCCCCGAGTATCCACGTCCCCAGATGGTCCGTAAAAACTGGATCAATCTGAACGGAACCTGGGATTTTGCCCTGACCGACTCAGCCAGTGAAGTACCCGGACACTTTCATGACAGGATACTTGTACCATTTTGTGTGGAATCAACCCTCAGCGGGGTCACCAGGAAGGTTACCCGCAAAGATGCCATGTGGTACCGGAAACACCTGCGGCTTGAAAAACCCGCAAATGGCCAAAGGATCCTCTTGCATTTTGGAGGCGTTGACTGGCATGCAAGCCTCTGGATCAATGGTCAGAAGATAGGTGAGCATGCCGGAGGCTATGATCCTTTTTACTTCGATGTAACAGAGGCATTGAATAAAAAAGATGTCCGGATTACACTCAGGGTTTGGGACCCGACTGATGAAGGCCTGCAGTCAAGGGGCAAGCAACTACTGGATCCAAGGGGTATCTGGTATACACCTGTATCGGGAATCTGGCAGACCGTTTGGCTGGAAAAGGTACCAGCATCCCATATAGACCATATCAGGGTTGTCCCGGATTTAGACAGACAGTCAGTCCTGGTAAGTGTTGGGCTTACAAACCGGGATAAACATCACCGGCTCAGGATCTCGGTATGGGACCGGGATTCTTGCCTGGTGATACAGGAAGGGCAGGAGGATTCAGTACTCAGATTGAACATACCAGATCCCCGTTTATGGTCCCCCGACCATCCCCACCTGTATGACCTGAAAGTCCAACTCCTGGAAAAGAAGGACACAGTGGATGAAGTTGCCAGCTATTTTGGCATGAGAAAGGTGGAAATCCGAAAGGATACAAACGGGATAAACCGGATCTTTCTGAATAACGAAGCAGTATTCAATTTTGGTCCGCTTGACCAGGGCTGGTGGCCGGATGGGTTGTATACAGCTCCCGCAGATGATGCCCTGAAATATGATATCGAAGTGACCAGGGCGCTGGGATTCAACACCGTCCGGAAACATACCAAGGTTGAACCGGCCCGGTGGTATTACTGGTGTGATAAACTGGGACTCCTGGTCTGGCAGGATATGCCGCGGTGTGCCGGCGGACTCGACCCCCATGCTGTAAAGGATGTGGAACGTCCTACCAGTCAGGAGGAAATATTCCGCAGGGAATGGAAAGCCATCATCAATGCATTCCACCACTTTCCTTCCATCATTGCATGGGTGCCTTTCAATGAGGGCTGGGGACAATTCAAAACCAGGGAGATCATGGACTGGACCAAAAAACTCGACAGCACACGCCTGGTTGACGGTCCGAGTGGATGGACAGATTTCGGTAGCGGCGAAATGCTTGACCTGCATTATTATCCGGGACCGGGTATCGCTCCCCTCGAAGAAAACCGGGCCGTGGTGCTGGGGGAATTTGGTGGACTCAAATACGCGGTTTCCGGGCATTTATGGCAGGATGCAAACAACTGGGGTTACCAGGACACCGAATCCCTTACTGATCTCAATGATGCCTATGAAGAGCTCATCCACAGGCTTGCCCTTTTCGTGTCAAAGGGCCTGGCTGCCGCTATCTACACCCAGACCTCGGATGTTGAAGTCGAAGTAAACGGTTTGATGACCTATGACCGCAAGATCGTAAAACTGGATACCAGCCGTGCATCAAGGCTGGCAGAAATGCTTTATAATCAGTCCGAAGTGTTCCGTTTCATACTTCCCTCCGGTGAACAGGATGACAGTATCCTGTGGAAGTATTCCCTGGATCCACCCGGACCCGGATGGCATGCTGAAGATTATATCGACACATCATGGCAGGCTGGCGTTGCTGGTTTCGGTCACCGGGGAAGGTACCGGCTTTTCGGTAATGGCAGTCCATGGGATACCACAGGCATATGGCTCAGGCGGGATTTTGAAATAGACCGCTTACCAGAGGGAAAGCTTTACCTGAATATCCTTTCCTACAATGCTGTCTCAACTGTATATGTGAATGGAAGGAAACTCGGTGTTTTCAGTCCCACGAAGAACATCCATGAGATGATTGATTTCAATACCGACCTGCAGCAACTTCTGAGAATCGGCAGGAATGATATTGCTGTCCACAGCTACAGCAAAGAACCCCCGGTGGATCGCAACAGCAAGCTGAAACAGCAATTCATTGATGTAGGGATCATTGAAGTAGTGAATGGTGACCCATGATCTGTTCAGGCATGCTCCTTGTCATATTGCCTGATCTTCATCCTGATCATTTCATCCGCCCCGCTGTACATTTCCTGGATAAATTCATCATGGAAATTGTATGTCCTTTCTTCCAGGCTCATGGAATCCAGGCGGTCAAACAGCATTTCCTTGGCCTGCTTTATATCCCTTCCGTAAATATGGTATGAATCAGCCTGCCAGTTCATTCTGCCCATCCTGACAGTTTTTCCGCTCCTCCGGGCTATTTCATCAGCGATCACTTCCCGGTTGAAACGTATAAAGCCGAACATATTCATAAAATTGGCACCCCAGGCATCATTGCTCCTGAACCGGATATTGCAGTTCAGCCACTGTGTACCATCCTCATCTTCGAGTATCCTGTACCACAGGGATTGAAGGCAGGGAGGGTCGTATACCTGCAAATCATGGTTCGGCATCCAGGTGATCATTTGTGCCTGCCGGGTAAATGGCTGATCCACAAGCTTCTGTATGACATATCCTATCTGGTCAACCTTGTATCCCACATCCTGGCGCTCCCTTTGATCCCCTTCACCGACAAGTTCCTTCCATGAGCCATACTGCTTCAGTCTCCCATGATAAGTATATTCCCAGCGGGTATCCCCGGGATCATTCATATTTTTTACCCAGTGGTCCTTGAATCCTTTCAGCTCAAATACATACTCCTTCAGGTCATCAATACCTCCGGGAAAAGCCTGGTGGATCATCGGATCACTTTCCGGGTCCAGGACAGTGATGTTCATGGTACAATCCAAACTCAGGGGATCATCCGGTCTATCATATTGAGTCTGAAACCGGGTTCCCTTCTTATATAAACCTACCAACGCAGCTTCATAGGCCTCAGCAAGTGAGTTTTCTGTGACATTGATAACGGGTATGTTCTTCATCCTGGATATTTTTATTAAAGATATGTATAGCCCCTGCCTTAAGCCAGCATTGTTGATACATTGTTAAATAATTCCCGTGAAACTCCTTAAATTTGGCAATCAATCTTTTCAGGGGTGATCAAATACCGTCACAACAAACCGGATCAAGCCGGTAAAGCGGGCTAAAATCGGGTTGCGCTCAACAAGGATTTTTATTTACTTTAAGGTTCCTAACCAAACCTGTACACAAATGAAACGTTTACCCTCCACATTCTACATCCTGATCATCTTTGCACTTCTCCTTCCCGCTTGCGGAGGAGATCGTACCAAGTCTGCCGAAAAGGCTGAATATGATGAGATATGGAAGGATCCAGGACAGGCCATTGATGATCGCGTGGCCGACCTCATTTCCAGGATGACCCTGGAAGAGAAGGTCTCCCAGATGGTCAATAACAGTGCAGCCGTTGACCGGCTGGACATACCAGCCTACGACTGGTGGGGTGAATGCCTGCACGGAGTGGCCAGGTTCGGCAGGGCAACCGTCTATCCGCAGGCAATCGGACTGGCGGCTACCTGGGATACGGACCTGATAGGACGT